>CANNJG010000038.1 GCA_947504795.1 Legionellaceae bacterium | reverse complement strand
CTATGAAACGATTGCAGGGGGGAGTAATCCAACCGCTATGCATCTTACAAACAATCAAACTATGAGGGTATCCGGTGACAGTGCGCAAGGGCCTGATATGCAGGTTGATTTTTCATTAGACGGTTAACAAAGGAGGTCATAATTATGGAACGTGTAGAAGAAAGAATCTTGGCTTATCAATTAGCTACGCCTATAGGTCAAGAAACGTTTAAAGAAGTATCGGGGGGATTTGGGATTATCATACCGACCATTACGTTAACTGGGGATCCTATGTCACCCGATATGGTAAAGGATGATAATGCCTAGGATCGCTTGTTAATCGATACAAATTTTTTGTCCAACCTGTAACCCCGGTTTTACCGGGGTGATTGATATACCTTAATGGAATAGGAGTGTATATGAAATTTTTAATTCCCACTGAGCCAGATGATACCCATGCAATTTTGGTCACCTTAGCCTTGCAAGATATGGGTTATGTTGTTACGTCACTGTTCACCGCAGATCACCCCACTCAACAAAAAAATTCAGTTTTTATTGATATGTCTCAATATCAATGGAAATCTATAGATGATTATGAAGAAATCATCGAAAATAATTATGATGTTGTTTGGTGGCGACGTGCGCGTAGACCGTATTTACCCAAAGAGAGTGTTCATGTTGACGATTATGCATTTGTGACTCGAGAAAATATTTTGTTTTTCGAATCATTTACGAGCAATTTAGCCCCAAATGCTTGGTGGATAAATAGTAAAGAAGCGGCACAACGGGCTAATTTTAAATTGTTACAATTAAAAATCGCAAGTGAATGTGGCTTTGTTATTCCGACAACGCTATGTTCCAATGATCCCCAAGAAATCAAACAATTTATAGCTAAACATGACGTATCGGGTGTTGTATATAAACCTATGTGCTCTCACTTTTGGTTTGAATCGACACGCACTAAAATTGCTTATACCGCGCGGGTACAACAACAGCAGTTACCCCAGCAGCAGATCTTACAAAAAGTACCGGGTATTTTTCAGGTGGAAATGAAAAAGAAATATGAATTACGCGTTACTTGTTTTGGGGATTATGTAGTTGCAGCCAAGCTGAATTCACAAAAACATTCGGACGGAATAGTTGATTGGCGTGCAATTCGTGGTACAAAAATGCTGATTGAACCCTATGAATTGCCTGAATCGGTTGCGCAATCGATTCGATTATTTATGCGCCGATTAGGCATTGTATTTGGCTCATTTGATTTTATCGTGACCCCAGACGGCACCTACGTGTTTTTAGAAGTCAACGAACAAGGTCAATTTTTATGGATTGAAGAGTACAATCCTCAATTCAAAATGCTCGATATGTTTATTCAATTTCTCATCAATGCGACGGTCCATTTTCAATGGGATGAACAACAGTGTGAGCACTCGATAGAACGGTATCGAACTAGAATGCAGGCCATGTATAAGAGAAATATTCAGCGTCATGTGGGCTTAAATACCCCGAAAACGCAATATGCTTAACCACAGTCATCCTGAACGGAGTGAAGACGTTCTAGGAAGCAAAGCCATTCGCTTGGTTGGTGGAGATTTTTGATTACGTTTAAGCTCAGGACCTAGGCAACACGCTCATAACATCTTGAAAGGAGGCATCATGAAAATAATACGGATAACTGGGATCCTTTGGTTTGCTTGTACAAACGTATGGGCAAATCGTATGGTTGATTTATATGGATTACCTGAAGCAGAAGCGCAACCCATTGTGCAAAAATATGCGGAGCGTGTCAGTGATATTGAAACTCGCTTGCTTGAAAAGGGCTTACAATTTTCGCCAAATAGTGCATCTTTGATGCGGCTTATCATGCAAAAAA
The DNA here is from genome assembly GCA_947504795.1 of Legionellaceae bacterium. GTDB lineage: Bacteria > Pseudomonadota > Gammaproteobacteria > Legionellales > Legionellaceae. Next base: position 10,854 of record CANNJG010000038.1, on the reverse strand, counting down.
AACGCTTAATTAATGATATCCAAGGTGAAGGCCCGTATGCGTTTGTAGATATACAAACGTTTCGATATCCTGGAGAAAAATCGAATTATTCTACCATTGAGGTAGTGCGAAAAGACCAACCTAAACGATTGCGTTATGTCGAAGCTCGTCCTAAACCCTACCCTCTTACGAGGCATCATGATAGTGTGGATGAGATGTATCAATTCGAGTTATTAACGGCGCAGGTCATGATGCGTCCAGATTTTGTGATCGATAAGACCCCTTGTCCTGTTTATCATTGTATTATTTCGTTTAACCATCCAGACTTAAAGCCATACTTACCGCGCTTCAATCAGGCGATTCTGACTCAAAAACAACGGATAATCGACACGCTCAATCATGATCCTAACCCACAACGCCGAGCCGCGGCAGCGTTTTTAATCGGTCATGATCCGGATCCGCGCGATATTTTGAAGACGCTCTTGCCGCACGTGAATGATCCTGATAGTGGTGTCCGTAATAATGTGCTCCGAGTTATAGCCACGACACTGACTAAAAGTCATATTACCTCCCTGGATCCCACTCCTTTTCTGGAATTATTGGACTCCCCCTATGGTACGGATCGCAATAAGTCATTGGCTGCGTTATTAACCATTGCGGATTCACAACAAGGAAAACAGATGATTCTTAGACAAGGCAGCGATCATCTATTAAATTTACTCCAGCTGCAGCAACCCAATAATCATAAGTTAGCGTATCTAATTTTGAAAAAAATTAGCCATAAAACATATGGCGATCGCGCTATTCAGGCCTGGCGGAATTGGTTAGCCCTGTCTCGTCGGCAGCGCCTATGAAACAGCAGGATTTATTTCGTCAGGAAGCAGTCCAACATCAAGCCAGGAGACTCTATGGAAGCGTTTCAATTAATGTTCCTGTTTCTTATACGGTTGTGATTTATGGATTAGGACTCATTTTGATTGGATTCTTACTGTTTAGCATGATCACCGATTATACCGAGCACGATTTAGTCAAGGGCTATGTGAATGTAAAATCTGGAATTGTGCGGGTGTATCCCTTGCGTTCAGGGATTGTTCGTCAACAATATGTCGTGTTGGGGCAGCACGTGCGTCAGGGTGAGCGTTTATATAGGATTGATACAACATATGAAGATCTGGCCCGCCATGATTCACGAGAGTATCGTCAATTACAAATAAGAATGAACAGTATTGTTCATGATATAGAGACGAAGACGCATGATTTGCAACAACTAAAGCCTTTATTACGTCACCATTATATTGCGTTAAACGCCTATCAACAGGTGCGCGATGAGCGCCGTGCCTTAGAGGTAAGTCGTCATAATCTGGAGATGGCATTCATTCGATATCAGCGGTCGCGTGGTGATGTGATCCGTGCACCTATCGCGGGAGACATTACAAGTGTGGAATACACAGTGGGTCAAAGCGTTAATCCTACGAAAGCATTACTCACTTTGATCCCTTCTCATGCAGAACTTGTTGCGCAATTGTATATACCTGTTGCCAAATGTGGGTTTATTCATCCGAATGATCCGATTACGTTACGCTATGACGCTTATCCTTATCAGCATTTTGGGGTGGCAACGGGACATATTCTGAGTGTAACAGACAGTATTTTATCCGATCAGGATGAAGATAAACCCTTAACGATTGGGGAGCCATACTACAGGGCTATTGCGCAATTGGATCAACAAAACGTATCCCTGAATGGACGTTCCCACCGGTTACATCAAGGCATGACTTTTACCGCCGTGTTGTCGGGTGCAAGCAAAACTATTTGGCACTGGATAGGTGATCCTATCGTTCATTAAGGTGTGTTTATGCGAATCAAACCCTCTCTTTTACGATTTAAACGTCGACCTCAATTACCGATGATTTTGCAAGATGAGCGTGCAGCGTGTGGTCATGCGTGTGTGTTGATGATAGCGAATTTTTGTGGACATCGTTTGGATATGCAAGGCTTGCGACAACGTTATAAACCCTCAGTCCGTGGGATCACGTTGTTAGAAATTGATCGTATGTTTGCAGCCCTCGGGTTTAATACGCGCGCGTTGCGCGTACCGCTGAGTGACCTGCATTTGATTAAAACGCCAGCGATTTTACATTGGAATATGAATCACTTTGTGGTTTTAAAGCGAGTGAAAAAAAATCGTATTACTATCCATGATCCAGCTGTTGGTGTGCGCATCTGCGGATGGAAAGAATTGGGTCAAGCGTTTACCGGCATTGTTTTGGAAGTCACGAAGCGCGAAGAGTTTCAAAAGATACGTCATAACAAAACACTGACATTGATGGCTGTGCTGCGCAGTGTTAACGGGGCATTCAAAATGTTGGGGTTGTTATTGATGTTATCCTTCTTGATTGAATGCCTGCGGATTGTGAATCCTTTATTGATGCAGTACATCATTGATTATGCGTTAGGTTCGAATTATTTAAGTCAGATGTATCGTATTGGCATAGGGTTTACCTTGTTTGTAGTCTTTCAGGGCCTGTTGGAATATATACGTAATCATCTGGTGTTGTTTAGTACGATGCAATTACGAGAAGGATTAACCACCCATACGTTTAAACATCTTTTATCGTTACCGTTGTCTTTTTTTGAACAACGACATTTGGGGGATATTCAGTCTAAATTTCAAACAATAGAACATATTCAAGCGGCATTAAGCACCGATTTTGTTTATACCTTTCTGGATGGTTTGATGGTGGTGTTGACGTTTGGGGTGATGACTCAGTATAGCTGGGTATTATCGAGTATTGTTTGTATTGCCTTGTTCGTATATGTAGGAATGCGGTTGCTGTCTTTCCGCCACTACCGATCTCAACATGCCGCGGCCATCCTATCACATGCCAAATCCGCATCGAGTTTTCTTGAGACCTTACGTGCGATGGTACCGATTAAATGTTATTTGAAAGAAAACACGCGTTTTCAAGTATGGCAAAATGATTACATCGATGCATTGAATCATGATATTCAAGTGTCTAAGTTGCACATTAATTATCAAATAGGGAACCAAATTGTATTGCAACTCGATCATATTATCGTGATATGTGTCGGTGCCGGCTTGGTATTGTCCAAGCAGCTCACTATTGGGATGTTATTAGCGTTTTTGGCCTATCGTTTAATGCTTGTCAATAAAGCATCGTCTTTGATTCAACATGTATTTGACTATCAGTTAATTCGTTCGCAATTACAGCGCCTTAACGATATTATTCAACAAGCCCCAGAAGACGGGGTGGCGCCGCGAATAAGCTCGATAGAGGCGGTGAAAGGATCTATTCGAGTGCAAAATCTTTGTTTTCGCTACCATCCACAAGCGCCGTGGGTCTTGAATCAATTAAACTTTGACATTCGTGTTGGTGAAAAAATTGCTATTGTAGGACCTTCTGGATGTGGTAAATCAACCTTATTGAAAATTTTAATGGGGTTGGAATGTCCAGTATCAGGGACTATTTTAATCGATGATACGCCATTGGAGATCTTAGGTATTCAGTCATTTCGCGCCCTGACAGCCACCGTGATGCAAGATGACACGTTATTTTCAGGTTCCATTATTGACAATATTACTTTTTTTGCAGAAGAAAGCGAGATGACGCGTGTCTATCATGTGGCACTATTAACAGGAATTCACGAGACGATTATGGCTATGCCTATGGGGTATGAAACCCTGATAGGACAAATGGGAACAGCCCTATCAGGCGGACAGAAACAACGATTATTGTTAGCCAGAGCATTGTACAAAGAGCCTAAGTTTTTATTTCTGGATGAGGCCACGAGCCATTTAGATGCGCTATCAGAGCGGTACATTAATTACGCGTTACAATCGTTAAACATGACTCAAATTATGGTTGCTCATCGACAGGAAACCATCGATATGGCGGATAGAGTCATTCAACTTACTTGACTTCTGAAGCAAATCGCCAAAGAATAGCGCAAGTTGAGGCGATAGTTGTGTTTTAATTAAGTTCTGTTAAATTTATTTGAGGTGTTAATGCATATTAAGCAGATCCGAGGTCGTGAGATTTTAGATTCTCGAGGGTATCCCACTGTTGAAGCGGAAGTGGTATTGACCGAAGGGGGGGTTGGCCACGCGTGTGTTCCTTCTGGGGCATCAACAGGCACGTTAGAAGCGTGTGAGCTCCGTGATGGCGACACAACACGGTACGGTGGACGTGGTGTTCACAAAGCGGTTGGTCATATCAATCATGACATCAACCACGCGCTAGCAGGACGACCGATTGAAGACCAAGCAGGGTTAGATGAGTGTTTATGCCAATTAGATGGTACCCCGAATAAATCAAGATTAGGCGCGAATGCCATTTTGGCCGTATCACTCGCTTATGCAAGAGCCTGCGCGGATGCCGCGCAAATTCCTTTAGCGCTGTCTTTGAATCAACAAGAAGCGATGTCCTTACCCATCCCCATGATGAATATCCTCAATGGGGGGGCACATGCAGATAATAATGTTGATATTCAAGAATTTATGATTATGCCTGTTGGTGCAGATTCGTTTGTTGAAGCCGTTCGCATGGGGGCAGAGACGTTTCATGCATTAAAAGCAGTTTTGAAAAAACAAGGCTTGAATACAGCTGTCGGAGATGAAGGAGGATTTGCACCTGATCTAAAGTCTAATCGGCAAGCACTCGATATGTTAAGTGCGGCGATACACCTGGCGGGATACCGGTTGGGGAAAGACATCGTGTTTGCGCTTGACGTTGCTGCTTCAGAACTGTATGAACAAGGCGTTTATCATTTGCATTCTGAGCGTAAAATTCTATCGTCGGCTGAGCTTATCGCCTATTATGCGGAATTGATCAACAATTATCCAATCATAAGTATTGAGGATGGTTTAGATGAAAATGATTGGGCGGGTTGGCAACAATTAACCCGGGCGTTAGGTCCTCGCATTCAATTGGTAGGAGATGATTTATTTGTGACAAATCAACGTATTTTGCAACGAGGTATTGAGTCTAAAACCGCGAATGCTATTTTGATTAAATTAAATCAGATTGGAACCTTAACCGAAACAAGAGAAACGATGCGTTTAGCTAAGCAACACGGTTATCAATGTGTGATGTCGCATCGTTCTGGAGAAACAGAAGACACCTTTATTGCTGATTTGGCGGTAGCCACCGGATGTGGTCAGATTAAAACGGGATCATTATGCCGTTCGGACCGTGTGTCAAAATATAATCAATTGTTAAGGATTGCTGATACCATGGTGTTACCTTATGCTCGATTGACGGTCACAGGGTAAATTTATGGGAACCGATATGAAAATGATTCGAATAGTATTGGTCGTCGCCCTATTGGGATTGCAGTACAAACTTTGGTTTGGAGATGGTGGTGTCTTCCATGTTCGACGTCTCAAAGATAAATGCGTGGTCATGGAAGAAAATAATAAAAAATTAGAAACGCGTAATCATGCCATAGAATCCGATATTATGGGTTTGAAAGCCAGTGGTCAAGCGTTAGAAGAACAAGCACGAACGGAGCTAGGAATGGTTAAAGAAAATGAATCTTATTACCAGTTTGTAGATTAGTTTTGCGTAAGTCCTGATCATGTCAAACTTAAATCGAGGCATCCTCTAACGATGCCAGCACCGATTCAGCTTTATCGCGAATGGCGGCCTGTTTTGAGTCATTAAATTTATCCCAGGTCCCAAAAACGTAATTAAGGCGTTGATTGCCGCTCAATTTTTTTCTGTTGCGAGCAAAAAAATCCCAATATAAAGCGTTAAATGGGCACGCATGCTCACCTAACATATCCTCAGGATCGTAGATACAATCTTGGCAAAAATTACTCATTTTTTTAATATATTTACCACTTGCTGCATAGGGCTTGCTGCCCACTATGCCGCCATCCCCAAATAATGCCATGCCCAAGGTATTGGGCATTTCAACCCATTCATAGGCATCACTATAAACTGCCAAATACCATTCCTGGACCTGTTTAACATCCAGCCCAGCAATAAGCGCAAAATTGCCACTCACCATTAAACGCTGGATATGATGTGAATACGCATAGATTTGGGTGTGGCGAATCACTTCGGTCATACAGGCCATTTTAGTCTGTTTTCCCCAATAAAAATCCGGTAAAGGGGTGTTGGCATTGAAATAATTAAGCTCGCTATATTCGGGCATTCTGAGCCAATAAATGCCTCTTACAAATTCGCGCCAACCCACAATTTGGCGAATGAATCCTTCAACAGCATTTAATGGGGCTTGGCCGTTGCGGTATTGAGCTTCCGCTTTATGACATATTTCCAGTGGCAACAGCAGTCCAGCATTAAGATATGAGGAGAGTAATGAATGATTTAGAAATGGCTCACCTTTTACCATTGCATCCTGGTAATCCCCGAAGTTGGGTAAAATGTGATCTATAAAATCATCCAGTTCCAGCAAAGCTTGTTCACGGGTGACCGCATAATCAAAAGGGTGTAAATCACCAAAATGATCCGAAAACTGTTCAGTAACCAGTTTGAGCACTTGATTTAATCGTGCCGATTTCGGATGTCGGATCCGCGTGGGATAGGTTGCCCCTTTGGCAGGTGGTTTGCGATTATCCTTATCATAATTCCACTGACCGCCAGTCGGACTCCCATCTTTTTCGATAAGAATATGAAATTTTTTACGCATTTCACGGTAGAAATATTCCATTCTCAGTTGCTTTTTACCCTTAGCCCAGCAATTGAAAGCCTCTTTAGTACATAGAAAGCGATCGTCTATGCGTAATTCTACTGGAATATCTAACAGACTTGACCAAGACTTTGCTATTAAATACACGCGATAATCACTTGGTTCGGTTGCCACCACACGCTTGATCCCCAAGGTGTTGACAGCACGTTGGACTTCTCCGGTTAAATGACCGGTGTTAGCCGCATCCGTTAGTTTCACATATCGAATATTATGGTCCTGTTGTTTGAGATCAGCGGCAAAATGACGCATGGCAGCGAAGAGGAACGCTATTTTTTTGGGATGGTGTTGCACATAAGTCGCTTCTTCCCTAACTTCACAAAAAAGGATTGTATCGCCAGGTGCTATATCACTCAAAGCGCTGATTGAAGCAGATAATTGATCTGCAAAAATAACACGAAGGGTTCTCACGAACCCTCCGCTAATGCGTTCTCAATGGCTTGTTTGAGGCGATTGCTGTCTGGGCCTGTAATGGAATAAAAATAATCAATTAAATGGCCTTTGCGATTGATCAAATATTTATGAAAATTCCATTTGGGGACGGAACTAAAGCCCAGCGTTTGCCTGGCCCACAGATAAAACGGATGGGCACTTTTGCCAGATACCACCTCTTTTACCGTCATCGGAAAACTCACGCCATAATTCACTTTGCAAAAGTTGGCAATTTCTTGAGCTGTTCCAGGTTCTTGTTGACCAAAATCATTGCTGGGGACACCAATAACGACCAAGCCTTTATTTTTGTATTGTTCATAGAGTTTTTCTAGACCTTTATATTGCCGCGTAAAACCACAATGTGAAGCGGTATTCACTATCAAAATTACTTTGCCCTCGAACTGTTTGAGTGGCATGGGTTTTTCACTTATCAGGGTGGTAAAAGAAAAATTATAAGCCGTGGTATCCAAGGTCTTTGCGCCAGCAAAAGGTTGTAAAAAAAACAATCCTATCATAGCTATTAAGCCACAAATGATACATCGCATCTGTTATTCCCCTGTTATTGAACGGTTTTTTTTATCGTTGATTCTGAATCACTTTATATCCTACAGGACTGATAAAAAACCTCAAGAGCGAGGTAAATTAGAGGAGGTGATGAGGGTCCGAAAAGAAACTTAATGCGTGATGATTTTTATCTATGGACAAAACTTAGCACCTACTCCCATAAACTCACCACATATCCGCCCCCACCTGAGCCTGTCGGTTTCGCCGCGAAAGCACCCTCTGCGTACAAATCGTCAATGTGTTCGCGTAGTCCGTCTGAAATCAATCCCCAATCTTCAAAACATTGATGCGCTTGGGTCATCGCTTCTGCTAGTTTTTGGCGACTTTTTTCGGGATGATAGGGCGCTTCTAATGCTTGCTTAGCGTGTTCAACGCTGGTTTGCATCGCTTGATCTATTGACGAGGCTTTCTCTGGATGGGTTTGCCAGAATTGTTGTACTTTGCGGATACAGTCTGCAGTTGGACCTTGTTGTCCGCATGAGGACAAGCGCCAATTGGGTGACCAAGTGTTGTAAATCGGTGTGGTGATGCCATTTTGGAAGCAAATGCCGATACTACTCGCTACGCCAGCAATATCTAAACCACTGCTTTGGCCATGAAAAAAATGCTCAAGTTTACGTGCTATGCTAGGTTCATCGGTGGATTTAATCCACTGTTGTGTTGAAAACCAGCGTGCCAGTGCGACGCAGAGTGCCGCCGATGCGCCCATGCCGACGCCAACGGGGATGGTGCTTTTTATCTGGAGCGTCCCTATCAAGGTGTCATAAGATTGGGAAATTAAAGGCAGGCCATAGTGCAAAAGTCTCTGTAATAAATCCCGCATGTCATCAGCGTCTTGCTCTATCATGTCTACCTTGATATCTAAATCAGGTTGATTGGAAGAGTGGTAGGCCAGTGTTAGGGTTTTATCCGTGAGAGGAAAGACTAGGGCGCTACTTCCGCGAATAACGGCATGTTCTCCGGTTAAGATCCATTTTCCATGCGTTGTGGTTTGAAAATCAGAGGACATCATAATTCCCAATAAGGACATCTTGTTTGAAGACACGCGCTTCTTCGGCTTGATCCGGGCGATACAATAAGTGGATATTTGGCCCAGCATCCATGGTGACAATAGGGCCATCGCCGCGCTCTTCCCAGCGTGCTTTCAGCTGATTTAATAATGTCTGGGTTTGCGGTGTGATATAGCTAAAAGGTTGTGAGCTGCTTGAAAATAACGCATGCATATCTTGAAACTCGCGCCAACAAATAGCATAGGCCTCTGCCCATTGCTTCGCTTGGAAGGCGTCAAGTAACTGTCTTAAATGTTTTTGTGCGTTATGAGGACGCATCTGATATTGTGGGCTGGTCACCACACGGTTATGGGCCTCTGAAGATGAAACGGCTTTAGGAATATGGCTGACAATAATGACCTCATGAATAAGATTGTCATAAGGGATGGTGATGGGTTTAACCGTATCGCCTTCCCAAAGCGCCCAAGGTGAGAAAAAAGAGCGGCATGAGGACCCCGAGCCTTGACGGCTCAATTTGGCTTGTTCTTTTCTATCGAGAATAGGGGTTTGAGTTAACTCGCAAAGCGCCAGAATTGCGCATTGGGTTAACGCGGCAAAGCTGGATGCTGAACTTGCAAGACCCGTGCTACTCGGGAAATTATTAGTTGAACGAACGATAAAGGTACCGCGGTAATTAAAGTGAGCCTTTAAAAATCCCAAATGCATTAAAAATCGCTGTTGCTCATTTGCGGACAACGGCATGGCAAGCCTTCCAGGTAATTCTAAAGGTTCCCAAAAATCGTGTTGGCTGTTGATGTGTTCTAGAGACACATAGGATCGCAAATGATTTAAGGTGCAGGATAACGACGAATTAGCCGGGATATTCGTTTCTTTATCCTGTTTCCCCATGTATTTGATCAAAGCGATATTAGCAGGTGCGTCGGCTAACCATTGTTGCATTGTAGCTCCCCCATTTATTAACGTCCTCTGGCATCCGACCAGAGAATTTTATGCAGTTGCAATTGCAACCTCACCGGTAATTTATCCTCTAAAATCCAGGAGGCCAACTCCGTCGGATTCAATTGCTCCCAACTAGGTGAAAACAAAATATGCGCTTGGGATGCTAATTGGTGGTCTTCAAGTGTTTGTCGCGCCCATCTATAATCTTCACGGCTACATAATACAAATTTAATTTGATCGTTTTGTTTTAGTCGAGGGATATTAGACCAGAGATTACGATCCACTTCCCCAGAATCAGGCGTTTTTAAATCCATGACCACGGTTACTCTGGGATCGATCGCAGTAATATCGCGTGCGCCACTGGTTTCTATTGAGACACGATACCCTTTGTCACATAAGGCTTCGAGTAGCGGGATACAATTAGGTTGAGCTAAGGGTTCTCCGCCTGTGACACAGACATAGGGACAATGGAATGCCGCAACTTGAGCTAAAATATCATCAACACTGATAAGTTCACCGCCATGAAACGCATAGCTCGTATCACAGTAATGACATCTTAATGGGCATCCTGTCAATCGAATAAATACCGTGGGCAAGCCACTTGTCGTAGATTCACCTTGAACTGAATAAAACAGTTCGGTCATGCGTACTGTGGTCATTACCCACCCATAGATTCGAGTTTAATGTGTGCTAAACGTGCAACAGAGGTATCCGGATATTGTTTGATAACGGCTGATAGTTGCTTTTTGGCTTCACCAAGCTGTCCAGATTCAGCTAAAGCATAACCGAGCTTTAAGCGGCTGGATGCCAACTTGCTGGAAGATTTAAATGTTTGTAATACCGTTTCGAATTGTGAAATAGCCGATGCATAATCTTTTTTTTCTAAATAGAGTTCGCCTAACCAGTAATGTGCATTGGCACTATACCCGCCATGCGGATACTTGTTTAAGAATTGGTACATGGCAACAGCGGCGTTAGTCAATTGCTTTTGTTTGATGAGTTCAAAAGCGGCTAAATAACTGATTTGTTCGTCATCAGGATTGAGTCGCTGTCCTGTGCGTTGATTGCGTTCCGGGAGTGCTGTTTCATTTTCAGCTGGTTGCATCGCATCTGGGGGTGTCGGTGTAACCTGTGCCATAGGTTTTGTTTGTTTAGGCTCTGCGTTCAGGCTTTGTGTATCGGGCGCTGCGGTATGATT
>CANNJG010000037.1 GCA_947504795.1 Legionellaceae bacterium | reverse complement strand
TGAGCGCGTTGATAGAGTACGCGCTGTGCCGCGGGTGAAAGAGCGATATCAAGGAGCGTGATGGACTGCAGGTCTGGGTGATCTCTGTTTGGTTGAATAACTTGCTCTTGCTCACCCACAATGGCTAAATCTTGGGCGTATACCGGGGTTGAGACGAGGGCTAGTGAGAGCAGTATTGGTATGATATACGTCATTTTTCAGGTTAAGCTATAAAATTGAACAGCATAACGCAATACGACAGTTCGAGCAAATTGCCTGGGTTTGGGTAATTAAATTTTGAAACTTAAGACGTATTCCTTTACACTGGGAAGTCACCAGCAGATACAGAGTCGATTAAGCTATGAGCGATCAAGAACAGCACACTCACTTTGGGTTTCAAACGGTACCAGCCGGTGATAAACAGGAAAAAGTTGCCGAAGTATTTCATTCTGTTGCGAAGCATTACGACGTGATGAACGATCTGATGTCTTTAGGCCTCCATCGATGGTGGAAATGGTTTGCTGCTGAAGTCAGTCGAGTTAAGACAGGTCAAACGGTATTAGATTTGGCGGGTGGTTCTGGAGATTTATCGCGTTTATTATACCAAGCCGTCGGACCCACCGGTGAAGTGGTATTGGCGGATATTAATGCGAGCATGCTGAGCGTCGGACGGGATCGATTGTTGGATGAAGGTTATTTACAGTCGATTTATTATGTGCAAGCGAATGCGGAGTGCTTGCCGTTTGCAGACAATCATTTTGATTGCATCATCATGGGTTTTGGCTTGCGCAATGTCACCGATAAAGCTGCCGCGCTGCGTTCGATGTATCAGGTGTGTCGTCCAGGGGGCAAGATCATGATTTTAGAATTCTCAACCCCTGTGTTGAAGGGATTAAAACCGGTTTATGACTGGTATTCTTTTCAAGTTTTACCCAAAATTGGTGAGTTTATTGCGCAGGATGAAGCCAGTTATCGCTATTTGGCCGAATCGATCCGCATGCATCCGGATCAGGAAACACTTAAATCGTTAATCACTTCCGCTGGATTTGAAGATTGTCGTTATCACAATTTGAGTGGTGGTATCGTCGCACTCCATATTGCCCACAAATACTGAGATAGATATGATTAAAAACTATTCGCTGTTGGCCTTAGAAAAAGCGATTAATTGCGCTTTGTCCTTAGACGAAAACATCCCTTTGAAAATTAAACCTTTAGAAGGCAAGGTTATAGAAATTGTCATCAAGCCTTTGGATGTCTGTTTTTTTATGACGTTTAAGGGTGAGCGCTTCCAACTGCTATCGTCCTATGAGGGGATCCCCAATACAGTGATCCACTCGAGTCCTTTGGGCTTGATTCGTTTGAGTATTTTACCCGCCTCAAAATCGCGCTCCCTTTTCAACGACACGATACGTATCTCTGGAGATACCGAGTTGGGTCAGCAGGTCAAAGCATTATTTGATTCGATAGATATTGACTGGGAAGGGCATCTAGCCCATTTTACCGGTGATGTGGTGGCGCATCAAATTGGTTCTTGGGTCCGTGAAGGTCGCGCGTTTAATCGCCGTTTTATTTCTTCGTTGCGTCGCTCAGTCACCGAATACGTGCATGAAGAGCGTCGTGTGTTTCCGGGGCCACAAGAAGTTCATGATTTTTTTCATGATATTGATGACTTATCACTACGGGTCGAACGTTTGTTGGCTCATTTTAATCTTGTGTCAGCTCATCATGATTAGGGCGACGAACCTTGCGTTTAAACGAATCTGGCGATTAATCTACATTAATCATATATTGGCCAAGCATGGCTTGGACCAACTTCTCGCCTCCATTCGCTATTTTTCCGCTTTGCGCTTTGTCAGTTATGTCAACCCTTGGAATTGGTTTAGATCGCAATCCTTTAACCGGGGGATTGCGCTGCGACAAGCATTGGAAGAGTTGGGGCCCATTTTTGTTAAATTTGGCCAAGCCTTGTCAACGCGACCTGATATTGTCCCGGCAGATATCATGATTGAGTTGTGTAAGTTGCAAGATAGTGTCCCCCCGTTTGCCGGCGAGCACGTCCTTGAGATCCTTGAAAAAACCTACGGACAATCACCTTATACCCTATTTCAAAATTTTGATTTGGTGCCATTAGCTTCGGCCTCGATTGCACAAGTACATAGCGCCCGTCTGCTCAGTGGTGAGGATGTGGTGGTTAAAATTTTGCGTCCCAACATACGCAAGCGTATTGATAGAGATTTAGACATTTTAAAAATGATGGCGCAATTGATCGATCAGCATTGGCTGGCATCAAGACGCTTAAAACCAAAGGAAATAATCGCGGAGTTTGAGTGGAATCTCACGGAAGAATTGGATTTGCAACGTGAGGCGGCGAATGGTGCACAACTCAAACGTAATTTCCAAGGATCTCCTCTGTTATATATTCCAAGTATCCACTGGGACTATGTCCGTGAGAATGTATTAGTCATGGAGCGTATTTATGGGATCCGCGTTGCCAATATTGTCGAATTACAGCGTCATGCAATTAATCTGCGCGTATTAGCAGAACGCGGTTTAACTATATTCTTCACCCAAGTGTTCTGCCACGGTTTTTTTCATGCGGATATGCATCCGGGTAATATTTTTGTATCAACGGAGCATCCGGAAGATCCTCAGTATATCTGTGTCGATTTTGGGATTATTGGTACGATAAGTGAGCGGGACAAACGCTATTTAGTTGAAAATTTGTATGCGTTTTTTAACCGAGATTACCGGCGAATTGCCTTATTGCATGTTGAATCTGGCTGGGTGCCAAGTACGACACGCATTGAAGCTTTTGAATCGGCGATTCGTACCGTATGTGAGCCTATTTTTGAAAAGCCGCTGAAAGATATTTCTTTCGCGTTATTGATTTTGCAATTATTTCAGGTGGGTAGACGCTTTCAAATGGAAATTCAGCCACAATTAATTTTGTTGCAAAAGACATTATTTGCGTCGGAAGGACTGGGTCGGCAACTCTATCCCGATTTAAATATTTGGTCAGTTGGCAAACCGTTTATAGAGCAATGGTTACGAGAGCAGATCGGTCCTAAGGCTTTTTTGAAACACATACGCAATAACATGCCTTTTGTGATAGAACAGCTCCCCTATATGCCTAAGCTGCTTAATGATGTATTATTGCACCTAAAAGATCAAAAAACTGTCTTTGTGAAAGTTGACGAAGCAAATGAGTCGTTAAGAAACACACAATTAGCGGGTGCTCGCGGAGTAGGGTTGGGCGTCTCTGGTGCCATGCTGGCCATCGCTGGTTTAAGTTACGCAGCGTTTTTGTCACCGAATGAGATCGCGGTATTTGCCTTTGGCGCTGCTTTGATGAGTGGCGGTATTGTACTAATTAGGTCGTGTTGATCCTTATCGCGAAGCCCGCAGTCTGCGGGGGTGGTGTTTAAGGAAAAAGATCAGCGACATCTGGGAGTAGATTATGGGATTAAGTGGTATCAGTCCATTGTCGTTATTGTTGATTTTTTTAATCGTAGTGGGACTGTTTGGCACCGATAAACTAAAGTCGATTGGTGCCGATTTAGGTAATGCTATCAAGCAATTTCGTGATGCTTTATCCAATGATAAAGACAAACCTTCCTTATGAGTATCGGGCAATTATTGTTAACCGCTGGCGTGGCGCTTTGGGTGTTTGATGCTAAAAAAATACCTAAACTCGTGTCGGATTTGGCCTCGATGGTTTCGATGGTCCAGCGTTATTATCAGCGAGCCCTTACCCTATGGGATGGATGTGTGCAGCAGGCAATAAACAACCAAATGTTAGCGCACAATGAATCAAAAGCAAGACATATTGAAAACAATGTGGACAAAAAGTCGCAAAATTAACTCAAGAAATCACATGATCCAGCTCCCCGGCTATTGCACCTCATCCAAATATCATGTAAAAACTGCGTTACTTTTTTGTATACTTCGCATCAGGTATAGAGATGCGCACATCCTTTGAAAGGAGTATTGATTCGCTATGACGGTATCGACAAACACGAAAAACTCAACCCATTTAAGCTTACGCGCGCGGCTAAAATCGATTGTGCGAGGTTCGATTGGTAATTTAATTGAGTGGTATGACTGGTATGTTTATGCCGCGTTTTCGATTTATTTTGCCAAGTCATTTTTTCCAGAGGGAGATTTAACCGCGCAATTGCTCAATACCTCTGCAATTTTTGCTGTGGGATTTTTTATGCGGCCAGTCGGTGGATGGATTATGGGAAGTTACGCCGATCGCCAAGGCCGGAAAAAAGCGCTCATAGCGTCGGTGATGATTATGTGCGTCGGCTCACTCATCATTGCGCTGACCCCTAGTTATAAGTCAATTGGGATGATGGCGCCCATTATGTTGGTATTTGCTCGGTTATTACAGGGATTATCCGTAGGAGGCGAGTATGCTTCTTCCGCTACGTATCTCTCCGAAATGGCACTACCCAATCGTCGCGGATTCTTTTCTAGTTTTCAGTATGTAACGTTGATCGCAGGACAACTGTTTGCCTTATTGATTTTAATTCTATTACAGCACTTTTTTTTAACGACGGAACAATTAGAGTCTTGGGGCTGGCGGATTCCTTTCGCGATTGGGGCTTTGTTATCCCTGGTTGCTTTGTATTTGCGTTTGGGGATGGCTGAGACGCAATCGTTTTTAGAACAAAAGAAACAACCACTTAAAGAAAGTTTATTTCGCACGTTGCTGCGTTATCCCAAAGAAATTTTTATTGTGGTGGGATTAACTATGGGTGGGACGATTGCTTTTTATACTTACAGTACATACATGCAAAAATATTTGGTGACGACAACTGGGCTGAGTAAAGATGATGCAACGCTCGTCTCCGCAGCAACACTGTTTGTGTTCATGGTGTTGCAGCCTTTTGTAGGGGCTTTATCGGATAAGATAGGAAGACGCCCAATTTTAATTACGTTTGGCGTATTAGGAACCCTGTGTACAGTCCCCATTTTGACATCCCTGGGTCAAGTGAGTTCTATGTGGGGCGCATTTTGCTACATTATGCTTGCTTTGGTGATTGTGAGTGGTTATACCTCGATTAATGCCGTAGTGAAAGCCGAACTATTTCCAGTTGAAATTAGAACCTTAGGTGTCGGCGTGCCCTATGCCATCACGGTCTCTATTTTTGGAGGAACGGCCGAGTACATTGCGCTTTGGTTCAAGTCGAAGGGAATGGAAAGCGGGTTTTATTGGTATGTGACGGCCTGTATTGCGTGTTCGTTACTGGTTTATATTTTCATGAAAGATACCAAGACGTTTTCTGCTATTGATATATCGGAGCATGTTGTGCGCAAGTCTAGATTTAAACGGATGACAGCAGGGTTAAGCCATCGTGTCAAATAAATGCTCATGATGCGAACGGAGACAACTTCTGCGCCGGTGGCTTTGGTTACGGGTGCTGCCAAACGCATTGGTGCGGAAATTGTTGCGTACTTGCATAGGGCTGGCTTTCGCGTGGTTATCCATTGTCACCAGTCGCAGCAAACTGCCGCAACCCAGGTCGCGCGCTACAACCAGCAACGCGCCAATAGTGCACACATGATAATCGCTGATTTATGCCAACCGAATGTGGCTTCTCAATTGATGGATGAGGTTATTGATTGGGCAGGACAATGTGATTTGTTGGTGAATAATGCCTCTATTTTTTCTAAACATAATGATGATTGGGCTGCCCTGTTTGCTTGCAACGTGCATGCTCCTTATGATTTGAGCCTTGCAGCGTATCCTCATTTAGTTAAGACCCTAGGGTCGATCATCAACATCACCGATATTCATGCCCATAAGCCTTTGCGGGGTTATGCCGCTTATTGCCAATCTAAAGCCGCACTTGCTATGCAAACTCAGGCGCTGGCACAAGAGTTTGCGCCTGTTGTCAGAGTGAATGCGATTGCCCCAGGTTCAATCGTGTGGCCCGAAGGGAATAATCAATTAGCGGTGGATCGGCAACAACGTGTTGTAGCGAAAACCCTGCTAAAACGGCATGGTCATCCGCGCTATATTGCCGAAGCGGTGCTCTATTTGGTGAACAATGACTTTGTAACCGGGCAAAGTCTCAGCATCGATGGTGGGCGTTGAAACGTCTCTCGATGGAGTACATCAAAATTTTATTGGAATTTTAGCGGCACTCATGTGATGATAAAGTATCGGATTGGTTGTTAAAGGCGAATGGTCGGTGAAGATAAATAGGCTCGTTGTTCCACTTTTAGGTGTTATTTTTTTCGGTAGCGTATGGGCAGGCGCAATGGGACCTGACATCAAGATGGATGATTGGTGGTTGTCCGAGGATGCCTGTCCCGTATCCAAAATCCTATCGACTAGCTATCCATGGGAACATGTGATGACAGCCAGTATTGGTCCAGCTTATAATCATGACAATGGTAAATCGCAAACGTTTTATCTACGATCAGACGTTAAAAAAACTTTTGAAGCGACGCCAAGCTCTAATGTATTGCTCTACGGAGAGCTTTTTTTAGGTATGCAAAAACAATTGACCTCGCTGTTTATTAGTCAATTTGGTCTCTCAATTGCAGGAAGCACAGACGCTAATTTGAGCGGAGATATTTGGGAGAGTGCTGACCCGGATTTTAATAACCATACGTATTCATACAGTGTTAATGAGGCCCGCGTTACCTTAACGGGTAAAATGTTTGCTGATATCAATTATTATGATCTTTTGCCTTATGCGAGTCTCGATTTGGGTGTGGGTTTCAACACAGCACATGGATTTACTATCAGTCCTAGCATCTATAAGGGCGTTCTGCCCCCGAATTTTGGGAAAAATACTGAAACCGTCTTTACTTATGCATTGGGGTTTGGTATCCAAAAAAAAATCAATGATTATTGGCGAACAGGGATAGGCTATGAGTTTGCCGACTGGGGAAGTACTCTGTTGGCACCTGCGCCAGGACAGACCCTCAACAAAGGACTAATGCTGAGTCATATTTATATTAGTTCACTCTTATTGAGCATTACGTGCGCGATGTAAAAAATTTCCATTCAATTTATTTTTGTTGGTTAACAGGAGGTCATTGCAACTTCTGTATGCTCCCGATAAAATGACGCTTTTATCCTCCCCAAGGAGCGAACTTGCCTTGTTTCTTAGAATATAAAGTTAGGTATCTCGGATTGCTAGCAGTGTTTTGCTTGAGTGTGCAAACCATTCATGCTGCAGATACTGAAATCGTCACACCTAGCAAACCCACCTTAACGATCATAGATAACTATTATCCAGCTTATCCAAAAACAACCCCAGGCGAAAATGCATCCATTGAGGCACAGATCCAACGCGGTGAATATATTGCTAAAATTGGTGACTGTATTGCTTGTCATACCAACGTTAAAGGCAACACCCCTGCTTATGCAGGCGGCCTAGCTATTGCAACGCCTTTTGGTACGTTTTATAGCCCCAACATTACGCCTGATAAAGAGACAGGCATTGGTGGCTGGACAGAGCAAGATTTTGTTCGTGCTTTAAAAGAAGGTAGAAATCCCAGCGGCGGATTTTATTTCCCGGTGTATCCTTTTGTGTATTTTGCCAATATTAGCGATGAAGATGCCTACGCGCTCTACCAGTATTTCCAACATTTGCCTGCCGTGCATCAAGATAATGTCCCTTTGCCTTTCCCGTTTAGTGTCCCAGGCGCAAGATTAACCTTGTTTGGCTGGAATTTGCTGTTTTTTTATCCCAATGAACGGTATAGTCCTGACCCGGCACACAGTTCGGAATGGAATCGCGGCAAATACTTGGTCGATGGCTTAGGCCACTGCAGTATGTGTCATACCCCTCTGAATGCCCTAGGTGCCCCGATTCAGCGCTATTACCTTGGTGGTGGGTTTATTGATAATTATTGGGCGCCTAATATTACTAAGGCTGGGTTGGCAGACAATACCCCAGAAGAAATAGCGAATGTATTTGTGAATAATCAACTGTTGAATCAAGCCGGCCCTGTGGCCGGTCCGATGGCTGAAGTGGACCATGACAGTTTGAAATATTTAACTCGAGAGGATCAGCTTGCGATAGCCACTTACCTAAAAACGGTCGAGAGCGTCGACCGATTTGTAGTGACGCCCTCGGAAAAAGCGCCGACGCGGATACGGGGTAAGGAAGTATACAACAAAGTGTGTATTATTTGCCATCAAGACGGAAAAATGACGGCCCCGGTGATTGGTAACAGTCAAAGCTGGTACCATCGCTATCAACAATCGGGTTTGAACGGACTCTATCAGCATGCGATTAAAGGCTATAACAGCATGCCAATTAAAGGCGCGTGTGTCACGTGCTCTAACAATGATATTATTGCCGCGGTCGATTATATTCTTGATCGCTCCTTGACACGCTCGCAACGTATCAATGTGGCTGCAGATGGGGATGTGAATGCAAAATAAACGAACAATTTACCGCTGGTTAATCCTGCTGGTACTGATGCTGATAGGTCCGGTGGCAAGTGCAACGGATCCTTGGCGGATGAATATGTATCGTGGTGTGACGCCGGTGAGTCATGAAATCTATTGGTTGCATGTGGTCGCCATGTGGTTTTGTGTCGGAATAGGTGTTGTTGTATTTGGGGTGATGATTTATGCATTGATTCATCATCGTAAGTCTAAAGGCTATAAAGCCGCCGCGTTTCATGAAAATATCAAGCTTGAGATCGTTTGGACAGTAATTCCTATCATTATTCTGATTGCATTAGCCATTCCTGCGACCAGGGTATTGATGAACATGGATAATACGGATGATGCAGATCTAACAATAAAAATTGTAGGGTATCAGTGGAAATGGCAATATCAGTATATGGATCAAGGCATCCATTTTTACAGTATGCTGGCGACGCCCTACGCGGCTATTCGCAATAAAATCCCCAAAGACAAATGGTACTTGGTCGATGTAGATAAGCCTCTAGTTGTCCCTGTGGGCAAGAAAATACGCTTTTTGGTGACCTCTAACGATGTGATTCATTCATGGTGGGTGCCTAAATTAGGAGTGAAGCGCGATGCGATTCCCGGCTTTATGCATGAAACGTGGGCAAAAATCGAAAAACCCGGCATTTACCGGGGGCAATGCACTGAATTGTGCGGTCTGTATCATGGATTTATGCCGATTGTGGTTAAAGCCGTGAGTCAGGAAGCTTTTGTGCAATGGACTAAAGATCAGTTGGCGGATCAAGACGCGTTGATCCAACACCAATCGCAACCTGAAGCGGCGATGACAAGAGACGCATTGATGTCGCTTGGCAAGCAAAAATATGAACAATACTGTTTGGCGTGTCATGGCGAAAATGGAGCAGGATTACCGCCTCTGTATCCGGCCTTAAAACGCAGTTCTATTGCGGTTGGGCACCCCATATCAAGACATATTGATTTGCTTTTGCTAGGCGTTTCCGGCAGTGCCATGCAGGCGTACGCGGATCAACTGACCGATGAAGAAATAGCGGCCATCATTACCTATGAGCGAAATGCCTGGGATAATAATACCAACGACGAGGTTCAACCGGAGGATGTACGCTTGTTACGCCTCAGTCATGAAACCAAACCAACAATAGTCAATAAAGCTCGAGCAGGAGGGTTGCAATGAGTGACGTTGCGATAGTGCATAGTTCGGATCATCATGATCATGGGCCTCATCAAGGCAAAGGTATCTTAGGGTTTATAAAACGTTGGGTTTTTACGACCAATCATAAAGATATTGGCACGTTATACCTCTGGCTGGCACTGGTGAGCTTTTTTATTGCGGGGGCTATGGCCATGGTTATCCGCATTGAGTTGCTCCAGCCCGGACATCGGTTTGTGGATCCGAATTTCTATAACCAAATGACCACTATGCATGGGTTGATTATGTTATTTGGTGTGGTCATGCCGGCGTTTACCGGGCTTGCAAATTGGCAGATCCCGATGATGATCGGGGCACCTGACATGGCTTTGCCGAGGTTGAACAACTGGAGCTTTTGGCTGTTACCTTTCGCATTTACATTGTTGCTCTCTACGATGTTTCATGCCGGAGGAGGCCCTAATTTTGGTTGGACGTTTTATGCCCCTTTATCGACTAAATTTGCACCGCCGAGTACAGATTTTATGATTTTCTCCATCCATATGATGGGACTCTCTTCGATTATGGGATCTATCAACATTATCTCGACGATTTTCAATATGCGTGCCCCCGGCATGACTATGATGAAGTTACCTATGTTTGTTTGGTCGTGGTTGGTGACTGCCTTTTTATTGATCGCAATTATGCCGGTATTAGCCGGTGCCGTGACCATGATGTTAGCTGACCGCCATTTTGGCACCAGCTTTTTTGAAGCAGCAGGCGGCGGCGATCCGGTATTGTTTCAGCATATTTTTTGGTTTTTTGGACATCCAGAGGTCTATGTATTGGTTCTTCCTGCGTTTGGCGTTATTTCTGAGGTGATTCCAACGTTTAGTCGTAAACGCTTATTTGGATATGCATCGATGGTCTATGCTTTAGCGACAATTGCCTTTGTATCGTTTATCGTTTGGGTTCATCATATGTTTACCACCGGGGTGCCTTTGGGCGCACAATTGTTTTTTATGTACACCACCATGTTGGTTGCGGTACCCACAGGGATAAAAGTGTTCAATTGGACGGCTACGATTTACAAAGGCTCTATGACCTTTGAAACGCCTATGTTGTTTGCGCTGGGTTTTTTGTTTTTGTTTACCTTCGGAGGATTCACCGGCATCATGTTATCGCTGGTACCTGCTGATTTTCAATACCAAGACACTTACTTTGTAGTGGCACATTTTCATTATGTGTTAGTGCCTGGGGTTATTTTTGCATTGTTTTCAGCGATTTATTATTGGATACCGAAATGGACAGGGCATATGTATAACGAAACCCTGGGCAAATGGCACTTTTGGTTGTCCGTGATTTCTGTGAATGTGACGTTTTTACCGATGCATTTTCTAGGGCTAGCGGGTATGCCAAGGCGTGTGCCCGATTATGCATTACAGTTTACCAATTTCAACGTGGTGGTTTCCATCGGCGCGTTTATATTTGGGCTGTCGCAGTTGGTATTTTTATACAACGTATTATTTTGCGCGGTTAGAAAAAAAGGTCAGGTGGTCGATGCGCAAGTGTGGGAAGGGGCGCATGGTTTGGAATGGACATTATCGTCACCGCCTCCCTATCATAGTTTTACGATAGCACCTAACGTTACATGACGCGGCGTAAGAGGCACACAAAAGTAGCCGGGACGCTAGCCGTATTGGGTGGACTGATGTTTGGGTTTGGGTTCGCGTTGGTCCCTATCTACAACAGCTTATGTAAAGCCTTAAGTATTAACGGCAAAGTCGTCCAAGATACCGCGCCGTACTCGGCTACAACATTAGCCGTGGCAGATGATCGAGACGTGGTGGTCGAGTTTGTAGCGACCAATAACGGCGGTGTTCCTTGGGCGTTTTATCCCAAAGTGACCCGAATTACAGTGCACCCTGGGAAGATTGCGCGCTTGGCTTTTTATGCTGAAAATAAAACGAATCGGCGTATGACGGTGCAAGCGATTCCGAGTGTGACGCCGGGTATTGCTGCAAAATATATAAAAAAAACAGAATGCTTTTGTTTTACGCAGCAAACTTTAAATGGTCATGAAGCGATGGATATGCCGTTGTTATTTCATCTAGATCCGGAGCTTCCTGCTGATGTTAAAACGATTACGCTGGCATATGCATTATTTGATGTGACAGATAGGGTCGCTTAGCAAACGGATCAACTGATCCGACCGAAGATTTAATTGGAGAGTTCATGAGCGCTGATAACAGTACCTATTATATTCCAGAGCCGAGTCATTGGCCTATTGTCGGCTCCATAGGCTTAACCACGACGTTGGTGGGGGCGGCATCATGGATGCATGCGGATTGGTACGGGCCTTATGTATTTACGCTGGGATTTTGTGTTTTGATTGGGATGTTTTTTGGTTGGTTTGGCCAAGTGATTTATGAGAATCAAAAAAATCGCTTCAACCTTCAGGTTGATCGCTCCTTTCGCTGGGGGATGTGCTGGTTTATTTTTTCTGAAGTTTGTTTTTTTGGGAGTTTTTTTGGGGCCCTATTTGCTTCGCGTTATTTGACCATACCGGAAATGGGTGGCGAGATTAATCCGATTACGCATCTTACGTTGTGGCCATCCTTTAAAGCAGTGTGGCCATTGTTAGCCAATCCGGATAATCATACGTTTGTCGGTGCTTACCATGCCATGGATGCTTGGGGACTTGCGGCAGCGAATACCTTGATTTTATTGACTTCTGGGATAACCATCACTTGGGCGCATTGGGCTTTGAAGTATAATAAGCGGCGTCAGTTAGAAGTCGGATTGGCCTTCACGATTGCGCTGGGGATATTGTTTTTGACCCTTCAGGCAAAAGAATATCATGATGCGTACACAGAAATGAATTTAACCTTGGACGCCGGCATTTACGGGACTACTTTTTTTATGTTAACAGGATTTCATGGTCTTCATGTGACCATTGGTACCATCATGTTAATCGTGATTTTAATTCGCTCTTTGTATGGACACTTTACCCCAGATCGCCATTTTGCCTTTGAAGCGGTGGCTTGGTATTGGCATTTCGTGGATGTTGTCTGGTTGTTCTTGTTTATTTTTGTTTACTGGTTGTAGGCAACTGATCCCATGCCCTGCATCCTAATAATTGATCGAATATTGTTAATATTGCTATAATGTTGATCTTGTATTCTGTCATGCTCGAGCATCTCTGAGGTAAAATCGTGATTTTTGCAATTATTATAG
>CANNJG010000036.1 GCA_947504795.1 Legionellaceae bacterium | reverse complement strand
TAAGAAGGCAAGCATCATGAGCATAATCATTACGGAGCATAAGTTTTGATAGCCATGGCCATAATTGTGCTGAAAATTGTAACCCTGATTTTTGAGTGTATTGAACGTTTCGTGCTCGATTTTTCGAGCACGGCCAGCACGCATGACCTCATAGACATTATCTGACGCTAAAGGCAGCTTGGTGACCCAACTAAAATGTTGCTTACGCCGATCTTTTTTAGTTTCCCACTATTCCAGTACATTCACACGATAATCGTGGTTGACATCATTTAGTGGAACATCGGCATAGGCGTGAAATTCATGTTGAGTACCTACCTCGTCCGTGTATTGATGTACCATGGGCTTCAAGTCTTTGATCCAGTCAAAAAGATAGGTGTGGTCGCCAGGCTTAACCCCAATAACATACTGCATCTTTAACGAATCGAGTAACGACAAATGCGGAAAATTGGAAGCTAACCCATCTTCAACAATGAAGATTTTAAGGTGAGGATGTTCTCGACGCAAATCCGACAGTATTTTTAATAGCGGGAATTGCTGTCTGAGTCCGTTATTCTTTAGCTGAAAAAAGCATGAGCGATGGCAGCGAGTCATTAAGCAGTGTTGAAAATTCAATTTTTTTGGTGTTTTTTTCCGATACGAAGCTATGTTCTAGGACGGTTTGAACCATTTTCTTGGCAATAAGCTGCTGAATTAAAGCGGTAGGATGAATTGCATCGAAAAACACATAATGATTACATTGCGTTGCAACACCCTGTTCAGATTTGGCCTGGCTCAGGCATGGTTCTCGGGTATTGGTTACCCCATAACGTTGTGACTCGCTAGTAATATCCAAAAATATCCGAGCAGTATCGACATATATCCAATCTAAATTAGGATGGTCTATTTGCATCTGAACGAACTTGTGCTGTAACAGCTGATTATGGTACTGCGTCAACTGAGTCAGTTCCGTCTCCCATTCTAAATCTCTTGCATAAGGTGTCACACCCAAGTCGGGTAGCGAGACGATAAGGATATGTTGCGCCCCATGCACTACCAAGCGTGTCACGTTGTCCGCAATCGTATTCACGACGGCGTGCACCTCCTCTTTAGTTGCCTCCGGCGACATCAGATAATCATTTGCCCCTATCCAAATAATCAATAGATGATCCGGGGGAACAGCGGTATGAGAAAGCAAATAACTATCGATTTCTTGGCTTAATCGAAACGATGCGTCTTTCATTTTGAGGACTCCCGCACCGCCAAATGCGTAGTTCAACAGGGGAAGCGGCTTTGATGTCTTCGCAATAAGCAAGGCACGCAATGTGTCAATCCAAATTGGTCCATTGCTAAATCGGCCTTTATAATAGGGCGCGGCAGGCAATCGATAATCAGAAAGAGAGTAACTATTACCGGTATCCGATAAGCTATCTCCAAAAACAACTAAGGTAGAAACCGGCACGGCGTAGGCAAGCGAGGTGAAGCAGAAACTCAATAAAAGCGGCTTCCAGAACTGCATAGCGTATCCGTATTTATAGTTCTATAAAACAAGCAGCATACATCGCAGCGAATCAATCCAGGCGCTATGAACGCCGGATTGATTCGCTGCGCGCAAGGACGAGTAGTTTAAACTAAACCCCCATCACTTTTAAATTCAATTGACGTCCACAAATCCAGGCTTTGTTTAATTTTTGAATCACTTCTTTCGTCATGCCTTTCGGCAAACACACCGTCGAATGGTCATCATGGATTTTTAACGCGGTAATAGACCGGCTCTGTAATCCCGCTTCATTAGCAATCGCACCAACAATATTGCCGGGCTTGACACCGTGTACGCGACCCACATCGATACGGAATAGCTCCTGCTGGTTGTTATCCGCATCGCGTTCCATTCCGCGTGGCGCTGCGACGCGCTTATCTTTACCAAAGGTAGGACGGTCATAACCACCCCGCGCATAGCGCGTATGAGTATCACGTTCAAACCGGACTTTTGACTCTTTAGACGCAGACTCCTGCCTAAATTCGGGTAAATGACAATCCCAAGGTTTATCTTGGTGCAACAATAACCCTAATACCGCAGCAATATCGATTGGCTCAACTTCAGGATGATCCTTAAGAAAATCCGTCACCATACGTTTATAAGCTGATACATTGTCATTTTGCAAACGCTCTGAAATTTTTTGCATCAAACGTCGCTGTTTGGCTTGCTGAATCCCTTGATTATTCGGCACTAACATTTTTTCAATCGGCTGTTTGGTATGGCGCTCAATCGTATGCAGCATTCGTGATTCGCGAGGCGTCACAAACAATATGGTAACGCCGCTACGTCCCGCACGACCTGTGCGGCCAATGCGATGGACGTATGTTTCACAATCATGAGCCATGTCGTAATTAATGACATGGGTCACACGCTCAACATCCAATCCACGTGCTGCAACATCGGTAGCCACTAGAATATCAATCAATCCTTGCTTGAATTGCGCAATAATACGTTCACGCAACACTTGAGAAATGTCTCCATGAATAGCCATGGCTCTAAATCCTTGAGATACCAAACGTTCTGCCACTTCTTCGGCACTCGTTTTCGTGCGCACAAACACAATCACGCCTTGGTAATCTTCACAAGACAGCACGCGCAATAATGCATCGGGTTTTTGCCCTTGTGATGCAAATAAAAAGCGTTGTTCAATCGCTTTCACTGTGGCAGTTGCCATTTGTATTTCAACCGACACAGGATCTTGCAAATAACTTTTAGCAATTTGACGAATACGCGGAGGCATTGTTGCTGAAAACAAAGCAATTTGACGCTGTTCAGGTAATTTTTTTAAGACGGTTTCGACATCTTCAATAAAACCCATGCGTAGCATTTCGTCTGCTTCGTCTAATATCAGCGTACGTAATTGACTTAATTGTAATGTCCCACGTTCTAAGTGATCCAGTATGCGTCCAGGGGTACCCACAACAACATGTGCACCGTCTTTCAACATTTTTAACTGCGGGCGATAATCCTGCCCCCCACAAATTACCGACACACGAACGCCTGGCATATGGACGCTCAATGATTCAAAGTGCTCGCCGACTTGAATAGCAAGCTCTCGGGTAGGCGCCAATATCAACGCTTGCGGCACCCTTTGCGCTAAGTCTAGATTGTGTAAAATAGGCAAGGCAAAGGCAGCTGTTTTACCGGTTCCGGTTTGTGCTAAAGCGATCACATCACGCTTTTGCAACATCCAGGGAATAGTTTGTTGTTGAATAGGGGAGGGTTGCACAAACCCTAAGTCCTCAATAGCCTTGAGTAACGTCGAAGATAAGCCTAGCTCTGTAAAATTTGAAGTCAATTGACTCATGCGGGTTCCTGATAAAGCAATGTAAAAACTGGTCACTATAATACCAGGATTTGAACAGTAATGCACGTAATTTCTTTTAGGCTTTAGCAAGCAAGTATGGTATGGTACGGTTGTTTAGATTCTGGATACAGATAAAATGAACAATAAAAAAGTCTCCGCGCTCCCAACGTCTCAAAAAATCAACTATTATTTAAGTCAATTTATTTTCAATAGCCGCTGGTTACAAGCCCCCTTGTACGTTGGCTTAGTATTTGCATTACTCACCTATGTCTATTTGTTTCTCCACGAATTGAAAGATTTGATATTTCTGATTAAAGGATTCAATGAACAACAGATGATGATGGGCGTTCTCGAGCTAATTGACGTAGTGATGATAGCAAACTTGCTGATCATGGTTATCATGGGCGGATATCAAACCTTTGTAGCCAACCTAAGCATTGATAACGACCTGGATCAACCTGAGTGGCTGAGTCATATTGACGCCGGTGCTATGAAAGTCAAATTAGCGTTGGCATTAATTGGAATCTCATCCATCGACCTATTAAGAACCTTCATTAATCCATCAAAATACTCCAACACAGCGGTCGGTTGGCAAGTCGGCATTCATCTTACCTTGCTTATATCTGTATTGGTGATCGCCTTTACGAATCGCTTGCTTAGCAAAAAATAAGCTGGCTATCCAACAGGTTTTCCGAGTTACAGACTAAGAAACCTGGCTCTCAGACTGTTTTTTAGTTCATAAAAAATGAGTCGTTCTATTTCAATAATGTGTAATTTATAATAAAATTGTCTTTTTTTTTATATTATTGTATTGTGCGTATGAGACCCCATGACTTGTTGCCTACTCTAGAAAGTTTCCCTGTCTTCAACAGGGAGCATGGTTTAAAAAACTTTGGCTATAACCTATTGCTGCTTCGGGAAATGGTTCAGGCTATGGTCGCAGAAATTCCCCACGAAACGAAAGATTTTCATCATGCTTATACCCAAAAAAACTGGCAGAGGATCGAAGAAATAGCGCATAAAATGAAGGGAGTTACAGGGTATATTGGCCTTATCAAACTGCAATATGCCTGCCAATACCTCGAGTACTATTGTCAAAAAGGCGGAGCATTATCCATTCTAGAACATTGCTATCGCCAGCTCATTCAAACGTGCGATGCAACCCAAAAAGTCTTACAAGCGTGGTTAGACAAATCCTAGAACAAGGTTTTGTAGGCCATGTCGGCTTTCGCGAGCATGACACGATTTGTCCTTACGACTTCAAAAAAATCTGAGTAAAATAAGGCTTCCCAGCGCTATCGCGCGCAATACCTATCCCGGTTAGGTTATAATGACCTAGGATATTGCGCTTATGTCCCGAACTATTCATCCAGCCATCGACAACAATTTTCGCCGTTTTATAATTAAATGCAACGTTTTCAGCACCGAATTGGCTATTGGGAATTTTTTGATGTGCATACGCTATTCGCTCAGAAAATCCATCATGCCCAAACTTCATGCGGTGTTTCGCCATATCCGTACTATGGTACCTGGCTTCTTGGGACAAAAAGGTGTTCAAGGTTAATGTTGACAGCCCATGCTGAACACGATATGCATTCACATACTCTAAAATATCCGCGACCATCTTCTGATCTGTGCCCGTTGCAACAAGCGAACTGGCGAGCATTGTTTTCCAATATATTCCTAATAATACCCCTAAAATGTATCGTTTTTTGCCCATGCATCATGCCTCGTTTAGCTGATGGCACAATTGACGTCGAATAATCGTGGCATCGCGTTCGGGACCCGTTGATATCATATCAACAGGAATCCCTAATAGTTTCTCTAAATAGGTGATATAGGCGCGCGCCTGCGACGGTAACCCTTCTAATCGTGTCATATCGGCTGTGGATTCTTTCCAGCCAGGTAATACTTCATAAATAGGCTCAAGATCCTCAAAATCCTCCGCGGCATGAGGTGGGACTTCGTAACGATGCCCATCTTTATCCTGGTAGGCAACTGCAACTTTAATCTCTTCCAAACCATCTAAAACGTCTAATTTAGTAATACACAAACCGGTAATACTGTTTAACTCAATCGCACGCTTCACCAATACGGCATCAAACCAACCACAACGCCTTCCTCGCCCAGTGGTCGCACCCACCTCCATTCCACGGGTCGCAAGCCCTTGGCCCACTTCGTCGTGTAATTCTGTTGGAAAAGGACCGGAACCCACACGCGTCGTGTAGGCTTTTGTCACGCCCAAAATATAATCGAGATAACGTGGCCCTAAGCCCGAACCATTAGTTACGGAACCCACACACGTGTTGGAAGACGTGACAAACGGATAGGTGCCATGATCGATATCAAGATAAACACCTTGGGCACCTTCAAACAACATCACATCGCCGCGACGATGATGGACATGAATCGCGCTCGTCACATCCATAATCATAGGACTGAGCTGAGCAGCCCATTCATGTGCGTCAGCCAAAATAGCCTGGGTATCAATTGCAGGTTGATGATAATATTGAGTCAATACAAAGTTGTGGTAATCAAGAAGGTCGATTAATTTGCTTTCAAATCGATCTAAATGCAATAAATCATTCATTTTCATTGCTCGACGCGCAACTTTATCTTCATAAGCCGGACCAATGCCACGTCCAGTCGTACCTATTTGCTTCGATTGGGACTCGCGCGCTTTATCTAGCGCTACGTGACAAGGCAATATCAACGGACAGGCTATCGAAATATAAAGACGCTTACGCACATCGAGGCCAGACTGTTCCAAATGACGAATTTCTTCAATTAACGCTTGCGGCGACACCACAACCCCATTGCCAATATAACAGCGCACATGCGGCCTTAATATCCCCGATGGGACAAGATGTAATACCGTTTTTTGACCGTTAATTTTTAAAGTATGGCCGGCGTTGTGCCCACCTTGATAACGCACCACAGCTTGAGCGTCATGAGTTAACAAATCGACAATCTTACCTTTGCCTTCATCGCCCCACTGCGTTCCCAGCACTACAATATTTTTAGCCATTATATACTCTTTAGATATTGATAATTAAAGTAACCCGGTCAAAGCCCTATTTCTTTTGTGGCTCGGAGGAATGCGATTGTCCCATAGAATGGTTGAAGTAATCAAAAAAAGCACTAGATTTATCCAGGATCAACACATCTCGCTTATTATTGAAGCTCTCTTCATACGCTCTCAAACTTTTATAAAACACAAAAAATGCTTTGTTTTTTCCGAACGCATCCGCGTAAATCTGCGCGGCCTGTGCTTGACCTTCTGCGCGCATTACTAGTCCCTCACTTTGTGCGGTTGCAAGTAATACCGTAACTTTTGCGTCCGCCATCGCTGCAATCGCTTCAGCTTCTGCGTGACCGTCTGCACGGTGATGATTCGCGATTTTTTGCATATCAGCGCGCATTCGTTGATAAATGGCATTGCTGGTATTCGCGGGTAATTCAATCCCTTTAATCCGCACATCTACCACATGGATGCCTAATTCTCCGGCTTGCTCTTCGGCACGCAGTCGCAGGACTTCCATCACATCATCTCGTCCACCCGATACCACATCTGAGATTGTTCGCTTACCAAATTGTGCGCG
Organism: Legionellaceae bacterium; assembly: GCA_947504795.1. Taxonomy (GTDB): domain Bacteria; phylum Pseudomonadota; class Gammaproteobacteria; order Legionellales; family Legionellaceae. The sequence goes on along the minus strand of CANNJG010000036.1, from coordinate 5,974 downwards.
TAGAGACGTATTGAGTTGCTGTTCTAACAAGGTTTCTGCTTTAAAAGCAATGCCCCCAGTTGATTTGAAGTATTTTGCTAAATCTTCAATGCGCCATTTTACGTAATAATCCACCATCACATCTTTTTTCTCTTTAGTAACAATGCGTGAGGATTTAATATCTAAAGTTTGGATTCTTGTATCAAAAATGCGCACACCTTCAATCAGCGGGATTTTCAGATGCAATCCAGGGCCCAACACCAGAGGGTTTCCAGTATCGGCATCATTCACCAATCGTCCTAGGCGCAACTCAATCGCATGATACCCCTGTTGAATCGTAAACAAAGACAGGCTTATCACTAAAAAAGCAACCGCACCCACTATACCCAAAAGCGCTTTAGTCACGTTCATCAATCCATTCTCCCTTGTGGTTCAACAGGTCGAGTCACTGCACGACCCTCCAATAGTGATGAATTTCCGTCCGCTTGACTTTGCGCCTCGGCAATATCAGTACCTTTACCACCTAATTGGGTTGCGGATGAGAGCGGCTGATCTGCCATGATTTTATCCAATGGTAAGTAGAACATTTGATTCGATTTCTGATCCACGACGATCTTAGTACTCTGTTGCAATACGTGCGTCATCGTGTCTAAATACATTCTTTCCTGCAGCACATAAGGTGCTATTTCGAATTGCGGAAGCAATTGCAGAAACTCCGCCGTTTCGCCCGTTGCTTTCAACACAACTTGAAGTGCAAACGCTTTGGCTTCTTCGCTGATGCGCTTTGCGTTCCCTTCCGCGATCGGGATAACTCGAGCTGCGTATGCACCTGCTTGTTCTTTAAAGCGCTTCTCATCTTCTTGGGCTTTAATCGTATCATCAAACGCATCTTGCACATTCTCAGGCGCCCGTGCAGGTTGCGGCGACACATTCACAATCGTAATTCCGATTTTGTAACTGGCTAAAATTCTGGTTAACGAATCTTGAACACTTGATCCCCATGCATCGCGCCCTTCTGTAATCACCTGGTCGAGTGTGGTCGTCCCAACAACTTGGCGTAACGCACTCGACGTTGCTTGACGCAACCCTTCTTCAGCATCCGCCACGTTAAACAAATATTCTTGTAAATCGCCAATACGATATTGTACCGCTACCGCCACAGACACCAAGTTTTCATCTTTGGTAAGCATTTGCGCTGAATAGGAGTAATCTGCAACACGGGCTACGTTGAGTACCACTTTTGATTCAATAAATCTCGGAATCCAATGAGGCCCAGGTCCAACGGTTTCAACGTAGCGTCCAAATCGTAAAATGACTGCTTGCTCAGCTGGATCCACAATAAAGATACCAGACAATACCCACAAAAAACCCATTAGACCCAGGAATATCGGAACATATATTCCTGTTTCTTCCCCATTTTTTAAGGGTGATTTAACGGAGAAAGGTCCGTTGCCATCTCCACCCAACTTGGGTTTCATCAATAGTTTTTTCAGATTGGCTTTAATGCGTTTCAGCGCCTCATCTAAATCCGGCGGCTCAGATTTACGCCCGCCCCAAGGATCTTTACCCTTATCTGGCTCATTCCAGCCCATGCCTAGTCCAACCTTTGAAATTTCAAATAAAGAATTCTATGGGGTATGCAGCGTTTGCGCAACATCTCTAACCAGAATTCGAGTTAATAAATTGTAAATCCCATATTTTGTGGCCAAGTTTCAACCCTCTTTTCTCAAATTTGGTCATTGGTCGCGTTTCTGGACGCGAAACGAAGCCTGATGTTGGCGCCAGATTGGTTAAACGCGCGTTACCACCTAAAACAGAATACATATGCGCGGCGTAAGCCCCCCAATCCGTGGCAAGATGCAAAAAACCACCGGGTTTAAGTTTGTCCACGAGTAATCCTACAAAATCTGGCTGAATAAGTCGACGTTTATGATGACGTGCTTTCGGCCAAGGATCCGGAAAAAAAATTTGGACCCCAGCTAAACTTGCGGACGCTATTCCCTGTTGCAAAACGTCTACCGCATCATAGGGTGCGATCCGCACATTGTTAACGCCGTGGTCTTCTAAATCTACAGCCAAACGGCCGATCCCAGCTTGATGAACCTCAATCCCTATAAAATCGATATCAGGTTGAGCCATTGCCATGGTTAGCAAAGATTGTCCCATTCCAAAGCCTATTTCTAAAACGACCTCCCTGCGCCGTCCAAATAAGTCGGCATAATCCCAGGGCTTGTCGGTCAGAATCAGGCCATACGTGAGCAAGCTGCGATCCAGCCCTTGTTGTTGGCGAGGGCTGATTCGCCCAGCGCGGCGTACAAAACTTTTAATAAGGCGCTTCGAACTATCTGTCACGATTATGACCCCAACATATCTTCAGGTTTAACAAACGCATCAAATTCTTCTGGCGTCAAATACATGAGTTTCACCGCTGCTTCCTTCAAAGATAACCCTTCATGATGAGCCGTCTTTGCAATTTTTGCAGCTTTATCGTATCCGATATGTTGATTTAACGCCGTAACCAACATCAGAGAATTTTGGACATAATGCTCAATTTTACCGAGATTAGGCGTTATTCCTGTTATGCAAAATTCATTGAATGAGCGGCACGTATCAGCCAACAGTTGAATGGAGTTTAGGACATTGAAAATAATCACTGGTTTAAAGACATTTAATTCAAAATTGCCTTGGCTTGCCGCCATACTCACCGTCACATCAGACCCTATCACTTGCGTGCAGACCATCGTCATAGCTTCCGCCTGCGTAGGATTGACTTTACCCGGCATAATCGACGAACCCGGTTCATTTTCTGGCAGGTTGAGCTCCGCCAATCCACAGCGCGGGCCCGACCCTAGCCAACGCACATCATTAGCAATCTTCATCAGCGCACAAGCCAAGGCTTTCATCGCGCCGTGCCCCTCAACAAGCGCTTCATGCGAGGCAAGCGCCATAAATTTATTCTCTGCAGTTACAAAGGGCAAGCCCGTCAGTGCTGCAATTTGTTGTGCGGCCTGCACTGCAAATTTTGGATGAGTATTCAAACCCGTTCCAACCGCTGTTCCACCCAATGCCAACTCATACAATCCTGGCAGCACCCTTTCAAAACGCTGTAAACTAGCCTCTAATTGCGCAACATAGCCTGAAAATTCTTGACCTAATGTTAACGGAACGGCATCTTGCAAATGAGTCCGTCCAATCTTAATGATATCCTTAAAGATGTTCATTTTTTGTGAGAGACCATCGCGCAATATTTGTACGGCCGGTATCAAGGTTTGACGGATTTCGAGGGCTGCGGCGATATGCATGGCCGTCGGAAACGTATCGTTCGAAGATTGAGACATGTTGACATCATCGTTAGGATGTATCGGTTGTTTGGACCCCATTACCCCCCCGGATAATTCGATGGCTCGATTCGAGATCACTTCGTTAACATTCATGTTCGTTTGCGTCCCACTCCCGGTTTGCCAGACATGTAATGGAAAATGAGCATCTAATTTTCCCATGCTCACTTCATCCGCTACTTTGCCAATGAGCTGGGTTTTCTCAGCGCTTAGTTTACCTAACGCTTGGTTGGTCATCGCAGCCGCTTTTTTTAAAATTCCGAATGCATGAATGAGCTTCAAAGGCATGATATCGTTGCCAATATGGAAATGATGTAAGGAGCGTTCCGTCTGTGCACCCCAATACCTATTGGCCGGAACATCAACAGCACCCATACTGTCTGTCTCTGAACGTGTCGTCATGATTCATACTCTCCTTAACAATTTGATTTAATTTCTAGAATTTTCCGCAAGTCTAACATAGACTTATTCTTTAATAAAAAATTGGTTGTCATGCGGCACATTAGAATTTTTCAAGCGGGGTCTTATCAACCTGGACATGTCATTACTTTATCCGATAGCGCAGCACAGCATGTAGGCCCGGTCCTGCGCTTGGCACTGGGAGACCGTATTACTTTGTTTTGTGGCGATAATCGGGAATATCAGGCAACCCTTTGTGATATCCAAAAAAAAAGCATTCGTGTGCGCATTGAGAGCATGACCGTTGTCAATCGCGAATCGCCGCGGCCCATTCACCTGGCACAAGCGATTGCCAAAGGGGATAAAATGGAGTGGATTATTCAAAAAGCCGTAGAACTTGGGGTCACCAGCATCACTCCTCTGCTGACCGAACGATGTGTCGTCCGTCTCGATGCATCACGATTAGAAAAAAAACAACAACAATGGCACGCCATTGCGATCGCGGCCTGTGAACAATCAGGCCGAAATAGAATCCCAACAATCTATCCCAGTTGCACTTTAGATTACTATTTATCTCACTGTGATGTGCCGATAAAGTTAATCTTGTCACCGCACACTGCAGACACCTGGCCGCTCATCCAAGAACCCTCAACTGCTATTGCCCTCATCGTGGGACCTGAAGGCGGCTTGAGCGCTGCAGAAGTCGAAGAAACGTCACACTATCAAGCCTGTGCCGTGCGTTTAGGCCCGCGTATTTTACGCAGCGAAACTGCTGCGATTACCGCATTGGGAATAATACAAACGCGGTATGGCGATTTTTAAGTAACACAATGTTACGCTGCACGACGTAAGAGCGCTCATTAAAAAAATTTTCTTGCGTAGACCGTCCGAATTTGGTATAAATGGCGTCACTATTTTAATTCCTCGTTATATTGGTCTTAATAGGATCAATAAGTTGAAAAAAGAATAATTTGGAGTATTTATATGTCTAGAGTATGTCAAGTCACCGGAAGACGCCCTGTAACGGGAAACCGTGTGTCTCATGCAAACAATAAAACCAAACGCCGTTTCTTACCCAATATTCAAACTCATAGATACTGGGTTGAAAATGAAAATCGTTTTGTTTCTCTAAAACTCAGTGCTCGCGGCATGCGCACCATTGATAAGCTCGGTATTGAGCAGGTGTTGCAACGCTTGCGCGCACAAGGTGAACGCATTTAACCAAGGGGGAATAAAAAGTGGCTGCTGTAACTGTAAAAATAAAAATGGAGTCGACTGCCGGTACCGGTTATTACAAGACTACAACTAAGAATCCGCGTAATCATCCAGAAAAAATGGAGCTTAAAATGTACGATCCAGTCGTACGCAAGCACGTTGCATTCAAAGAAAAGAAAGTGAAGTAATCTCCACTCTCCTTCTAATTTAGACAAAGGCGAAGGCAAGGATTGCCGAATTAACACTATTAGGGAGCTGTTCTATGAAAATGAATATTCAGTGCCATGGACATAATTTAGAAATCACCGATGCCCTTAAAACAATCATTGAGGAAAAATCGCTAAAACTGCAGCGACATTTTAATGATCTGACTCACATGACGGTGACCTTATCCATAGACCACGACCAGCAGATTGCGGAAGGTATCCTCAAAGTTTTGAGTACCATTGAATGTCAGGCGGCGGGTAAATCAACAGACATGTACCATTCCATCGATCTCATGATGAATAAACTCGACAAACAGCTTATTAAACACAAAGAAAAACGTGACGAAACCTAAATGGACATGGCTTTTGTCTTTGTAACCCTCTGAGTAATACGAGCAAACCTTATGCGAACAATATCTATCACAATTATCAACAAACTTGGCCTGCATGCGCGCGCATCAGCAAAACTAGTCTCTACAGCCGCTCGGTTTCAAAGCCGCCTGGACATTACAAAAGAAGATAAAACCATCAATGGAAAAAGTATTACCGGCGTCATGATGCTCGCTGCGCCCAAAGGATCTGATCTTATTCTAACGATTGATGGACCAGATGAAGAAGCGATGGAACAAGCATTGGTATCCCTTATCCAACAACGGTTTCACGAGGAAGAATAAGCACCTCGGGGGTCTAAACGCTAACCGTCTTTTTTTCCGGGCCTGTCATTTTAAGTGTGTAAGTAGCCTTAATCCGGTATTATCGCGCTAGCGGGATAATACCAAGTAGCAAGGATAGTTTTATGGCTATTACAGATGAAATGTTAGACGAAATGATAGGCAC
>CANNJG010000035.1 GCA_947504795.1 Legionellaceae bacterium | reverse complement strand
GTAATACCCCTACCTGCCGCTTCTGTTGCATGCTGCGCTAACGCTACTTGATCCGCTTCAGTGAATTTAGTACTCGTGTACGCCGAAAAGTTAGAGTTCTGTTTGAGAGGGGCATAGGGCGGATCACAATACATCACATCCCCGCTGCGGGCTCGCAAAAACGTTTGTCTAAAATCACCGTAAAAAAAAGTGGCGCGCTGGCTTTTCTCATGGAACAACTGCATCTCATGGTGTGGAAAATAAGGTTTCTGATAACGTCCAAAGGGTACGTTATAGATACCCCGGAGGTTATAACGACATAGCCCGTTATAACCATGGCGATTTAAATATAAAAACACCGCGGCACGGATCCGTTGATCACGCTCCTGATTAAACTTTTCTCTCCAGAGATAATAGCTATCACGGCTATTGTTTTGGGCCACAAACCACTCTTTGCAATAGCCAATAAATGCCTCTCCTTCTTGTTGAAGATGAGTGTACAGTGAAATTAAATCAAGGTTATTTTCAGCTAAAACATTCTCAGGAAAATCGGTATTCATAAATACCGCTGCGGAACCGGCAAACGGTTCGATAAGCCGTGATGCTTTTGGAAAAGCGCCCACAAGGTGCTCCATACAGCGGTATTTATTACCCGCCCATTTTAAGAAGGGTCTTACTTTAATCATAAAGTATATTCGACATGACTCAGAGAGTGCAATATTGCTTTAAAAATTTTGGGGGTACCCGCAACAATCGACCCTTCTTCTAAACTTTGCTCTTTTCCCTGAAAATCACTGATGAAACCCCCTGCTTCTTGAACCAATAAAATCCCTCCCGCAATATCCCAAGGTTTCATCATCAGCCCCCAGAAGCCGTCTAAGCGTCCGCAAGCCACATAAGCCAAATCCAATGCCGCCGAGCCCGTCACTCGCGTTGCACTACATTGCCCAACAAGACCTTCGTACGCTTGAATATAACGCTTTGCTAATTTGGGGTGCCGCATGGGTAACCCGGCCCCTAGGACTGCTTGATTCAATTGAGTCACATTGGACACGCGAATGCGTCTATCATTCAATCGTGCACCGCGACCACGACTTGCCGCAAAACACTCATGTCTTAACGGATCATAAACCACTGCATGCTCGAGTTTATCTTTGATACGCACGGCAATCGATACCGCGTAAAAAGGAAACCCGTGAATATAGTTTTTTGTCCCATCGAGCGGATCAATAATCCATATCGTCTCTGCGTCTTCTTGGTAGCTACCACTTTCTTCTGCCTGAATACCGTGTGTGGGATGTGCTTTGTGAATAGCGTCTATAATCGCTTGTTCAGCTTTTATATCGACTTCACAAAAATAGTCACCTTCTTCTTTATGTACTAATTTCATGTGTTCAACTTGAGACGCTTGGCGCAATATAATGTCGCCGGCTTGACGCGCTGCGCTTACGGCAATATTTAAAAGTGGTTGCATGAATAACCCTAACATAACTGACATACGCGAAGTTTATCATAATTGAACACAATGTGGGATGAGTATTCGCAGCGACTGACAGGGCTGTATAAGACGCACGTGGGTTTCTAGACTTTATAAAACAACTCGGTTAAGATACGCACAAACTAGAGCTTGTTATTGGGAGTCACTCATGATTCGGTTACGTTTTTTTCAACAGATTGCTTTAACTTGTCTAATACTTAGTTGCGCACACACGACTTTTGCAACGCCAGAACAATTATCCACCTGCCCATCTATAGAACAGTTACAATCCTTATCTTTTAGTTGTGCATTCCCCATCGGTTTTGATCCTCAAACCAATAAATTTCACTATCTAACACTTTTAATCGGCAACACTTCTCAGTCAAAAGATTACGTGCTGTTTTTATCACCTGTCGATGCCTCACCGGGTCAAAGCCCAGAATTATCAAGTATACAGCAGCAACTGGCTACCTTACACGCTAATTCTGATGCACCCATTTCAAACAGGATTTGTATTATAGACGAACTGAGTGAATCGCGAGAGTGCACCTATTCTTCTGATGATAATAACGTCCACGCAATCTTATATGTTGAAGAAGAGGGCAAAAATGACGATTTTGGCGACTCAAACACGACTAACCTTGCCGGACTTGCATTGCGCCAATTTGCGCTTGGGCATTCATAGTTTTACACTCTGTGCGCCAATGATCATAGCACCTGTTTGGTTTTTTTTGTTCAATAAAAAATTTTTTTGCGTTTTTTAATCGCCATAACTGCTGCAAAATGTCGATATTTTGTTTGAAACGAGGTCATAGCGTCTGTCAATTAGAAAAACGACGTATTCACCCCACCGCATACCACCACCAAAATCGTCTGATAGGGGGCAATCACCGGATGATTTGCATACACGACTGATAATGCCGCACCGGCGGATAGTTCGACCATGATACGCTTATCTTTAGCAAAAGATCGCGCTCCAGCTTCAGCTTCGTCATCACTCACAACCACCGAATGAATAGGATGTTCTTGAGTCCATTCAAATAAATGCGAACTAATACGCTTCGCGCCCAAGCTCGTCGCGCGGCTAGTAATAGCCGATAAGGTCACCACATGATTCGCTTGTATGGATTGTGCAAAAGAATCTGCGCCTTGGGTTTCAACCGCAATCAATGGTACATCGTTCCATCTATGCTGCTGCATTCCTTCCAACAGACCACAAGCCAACCCCCCTCCCCCTACTGCTGCAATGACGACATCTGGCTTTAGGCCCGCCTCCACAATTTCATCAATCAACGTCGCATGACCTGCCCAAATCATAGGATGATCAAACGGAGGAATATAGGCAGCATGGTGCTGTTTAATATACGCCAATGCAGCGGCATGAGCATCATCCCAAACCTTACCGGCAACGACAATTTCAGCACCATAGGTTTTCAATTCATCGATGAATAACTGATGACTAGTTGACGGGATAAATACCGTGGTGGGCATACCCAACATCATGCCGCAATAAGCCACTGAAATCCCTGCGTTTCCACCCGATGATGCAACTAACTGGGTAAATCCATCCGCAGCGTAACATTGACACAATCGCCCAATGCCACGAAGTTTGAACGACGCAGAGGGTTGCAAGGCCTCCAATTTTAAATGTACAAATTTACCGGTGCTTAATTCCAAACGTTTGGAATAGAACAAAGGCGTTTTCACGTGTAGGTAGGGTAAATCTGACATGGTGGTTTTCTCCTTAAAGACTGTTTAGTCCATACTCATACACCCTCGATAAGATCAGCACAGTCTACCTGCGATTCACCATTAGAGAGGCTTTGTTAATGCGCATGATAATCCAAACACCCCACCATGCAGAGAATGAAATCAACACAAAAGGGGAATAAAAAACAAACTTATGTTGGTTTAACAATAGACTTTGGTCATCAGCGTGGATACCCATATCGAGTAATAATGCCGTCAACGCTATGCCTAAACTGAGCGCTAACTGCCTCATAATATTGAATGTGGCCGCAGCTTGACTTATTTGCTCATTTGAAACCTCTGTAATAGCTATGGCTTGGATAGGCGCACCACATAAACCACTCATCAACCCTCTTACAAATAAAATACCAAATCCTAGCCAAATAGGACTTGCCGCGTCTACGCATAAAATAAGCGGTGTGGTGATTCCAATACCGATCAAACCCAGGCTTATCGGTAATTTTTCTGAGTACCCTTCAAATAGCTTCCCCGCAAAGTGGCTAGAACAGATTACTCCCAACGCTTGGGTACTCATCATCATTCCCGGCAACATCCCTGAATACCCCACATTCATTTGCAAATAAATGGCAATAATGAACAATGATCCTAAATGACTGATTTGAAAGCATATTTGAATTAAACTAATGTGCACAAACCATTTTTTACGAAAAAAATCTAAATGAATCAACGGTGCTGCGCATTTTTTTTCCTGACAAACAAACAGGTAACCCAAAACCAAAGCGCTGATCAACTCGATCCCAATACGCCACGTGGGTAGATGCATACCGAGATCAAACAAGAGATGAAAAATTAAAAGTAACACCCCGCCAAAATAAACAAAACCCCAACTATCCAATGGTAATTTATTGGGTATTCGATGCTCCTTCAGGACAGAATAAGCATAAACTATGATGATCACACAAATAGGCGTTGCGCATAAAAAAATCCCTCTCCAATTTAAATAATGAACCATAAATCCACCCAACATCGGTGCTAAAGCAGGCGCTATCAGAGAGGGTATAAAAATATAACTAGAGATCCTAGCATATTCGGAGGGATCAAATATACGAAAAATCATCGTCATCCCAATCGGCACAAGGAGGCCGATGCTCCATCCTTGAATAGACCGCATGCTCACCAAAAATGACAAATTAGGCGCTAGCGCGCACAATGCAGCGCTTAGCCCAAACGCTGCAGTGGCATAAATAAATACTCGTTTGCTGCCATAGCGACCACTCATCCAAGCGCTTATGGGGAGACTCAATGATAAAGCAAGTAAAAAACCATTATTGACCCATTGCGTCTCGGTCACTAACACATGAAAATGCTCGGCAATGGTCGGCAAGGCGATATTCACAATCGTCAAATCAAGTTTATCTAGAAATAAAACCGCGGCATACATAATAGCAACGATATACTTATGCTCGATTATTCGCATCGTATCAGCCTATCAAGTCAGAGGGGTCCCCAAAAGTTCTGTTCACATCGCTGCAATATCAATAGTCTTCATACGATAACGCTTTTCCTTTTGATTACGCAATACCGTCACCGTAATCGTCTCTCCAATCTTAATGTCACTGAAGAGATGATATAACATATCATAATCGGCTACGGGATGGCCATTAACCGCGGTAATCACATCCCCTAAATGGACTCGTCCCCAAACATCGCGCACGGTAGGCTGAAGGTGAGCTTTTTCAGCAGGCGTGTTCGGCAATACCTCCGCTACTAAAATACCGTTAGCAACCCCAAGTTGATAGGCAAGACTCGGCATGACTGGCTGCACACCAATCCCTGCTAAAATCACCCGACCATGCTGGATCAGTTGGGTCACGACCCGCAAGATATGATCCGCTGGGATGGCAAACCCTACCCCTGAAGAAGAACCTGACTTAGAAATAATGACGGTATTCAACCCAATTAAACGCCCAGCACTATCTAGTAATGGCCCACCAGAATTGCCGGGATTAATCGAAGCATCCGTTTGAATCATATCGTGAATCGTAACCCCTCCAATACCCAGCATTTGTCGACCCAATGCAGAAATAATACCCTTGGTCAGACTGTGGTCAAACCCAAAAGGGTTACCAATCGCAATCGCCTTCTGACCTACCATCAACTCCTGGGTAGACGCTATCGCTAGCGGCGTAAATCGCTCTAATGATTTGAGTGCAACGGGAGAAGATATTTTTAATACCGCTAAATCCCAACGCGGCTCCACACCCACTAATTTAGCTTTTACAGTGGTATCACCTAGGGTAACTGCGAGTGCATCCGCCCCCTGAATCACATGAAAATTTGTAACTATATGACCTTGTTTATCCCAAATTAATCCAGAACCACTCCCAGAAGGCACAACCTGTAAGCGCGCATGTTGTTCAGAATGAACCTGTGCCATTCTATGGACATACACAACGGCGGGTGATGCTTTTTTAAATACTTGTATGGTGTTGCGTTCATCCGGCAATAATTGATCGAATGCCGCTTCTGCATGCATGCTTATGCTAAACATCATCATAAGCCCGCCAAGAATTACGTTATTAATAATACGTTTCATATCCTTCAACCCCCTATCATTATTGATTGATATTTTAACCTATAATTAAAAAAATATACATTTTTTACTCTCGGATGTCTATTTCCCCGATTTTCTATGGCAGAACTTTACGCTTTGTTTATGTAACGATTCAAAACAACGCTAATTTTGTGGTAGAATAGTGCACTTTATACAATTTATAGGAGTAGACATGACAAGCCTGGACCTCAAGTTGGAACCGTCACGCTTACAATCTGAACAACGTGCTAAGGAGGAAAAGAAACGGAAGGAAAAAGAAGAAAGCGAGCGTTTGCGGGCTCTTAGGCAGCGATATGCGCGGACTACCCCGCAGAATACTTCACCAATCGTTATCAATGACACGATCACAAAAGTCGTGTTACAACCCTTATTAAGCAGCCGATCCGCACCCTCTGCAAATCGTCAACTCCGATCCCTTAACAAACTGGAACGTAGGTCCCTATCGCAAACTAAATCAGCCATACAGAGCTCTTTCACTGGGTTTTTACGTGAGCATCAGTCATTAACCAAGCTTCCTATCCCTATAAAAAACACGATTGCACAACTGCGTTCGCTCTTAGAGAAATTTACTCAAAACGCCCCGGCTAATAAAAAATCACAGCAACAAAAACAAGTGACCCTCCAAAAAATGTTGCAACAACAACGCGCTGCAGCCGAAGAAAAAGAGTGCAAACTGTCACGCAGATTGTGATCGACGTTTCTTAGAAGGAACGGATACTTTATTCTCTTGGCTTGCCAGAAATAAAATCACAGCCCCTATACAGATAGCGCTGTCTGCAATATTGAAGATAAACCAGTGATAAGTATAGAAATAAAAATCAATGAAATCAATTACATATCCAAAGCGTAATCGGTCAATCATATTTCCCAGGGCACCACTCACAATTAAGCTTAATCCCAATAACTGCCACTTAGCTTTCCAAGGCAGTCTAATCATCCACGCCACCAGCGTAATACTCATCAACAGGCTAAATAAGGTGAAAAACCACTGGTGCCATACGGAGCCAGATTGGTTTAGAAACCCAAACGCAGAGCCAGAATTAAATACCAACAGGATATTCAAACCTGGAAACACAGCGATTAACTCATAAGGCTTATGATAAGATAATATCAACGCTTTAGATACTTGATCGCAGCCTAAAAAAATTAGAATCAATCCCCACCAAACCCATTTTTTTTGCATAAAATACTATTCTCCATTCATGACACACTTGAGACAATGCTAATTATTTTTATTTTTTTGGTCAAAATATATTTTTGCCATCGCAACATCGGCATGAATTTGAGCGATCAATTGCGTTTTGGACTCAAATCGCACTTCATTGCGTAATTTACTCAAAAACAATACCGTCACTCTTTGACCGTATAAACTTCCCGAAAATTGAAATAAATGGACTTCTAACCGTACTTGTTTACCTTCAAACGTCGGCCGGCAACCTATATTCGCAACGCCATTGTATAATCGCCCATCTTGACACTGTACCTGTACACAAAATACACCTTGTAACGGTAGCGCCTTTTTCCCGAGTTTAATATTCGCAGTTGGCACCCCCCAAGTGCGCCCTAATCCGTCCCCATACAGTACACGACCGCATAATGAATAGGGTCGTCCTAGTAAGCGGCTCGCTTCTGCTAAATCATTCTGTAATAACGCTTGCCTCACGCGCGTCGAACTCACTCGCTGCCCTGAACCTACGAAATCTGGAAAGGGTTCGACATGCGCGTTAAAACGCTGACTGATTGCACACAATAAGTCAATGTCGCCTAATCTGTCGCAACCAAAACGGAAATCAGCTCCCACGAATAAATAGCGCACATGCAATTTTTTAAAAATAATTGATTCTGCAAAGGCTACCGCACTCATTTGCGCCAATTGATGATCAAAGCGCAAACAACAAAGATAATCAACATCAAACTGCCCTAACGCCTGTACTTTATCTCTAAGACTCATCAATCTTGGGGGTGATTGATCTTTTAAGAAATATTCACGTGTCTGCGGTTCAAAGATAATGACCAGCATCGCGTATCCTAATTGCGTAGCTTTAACTCGCACCGCTGACAATAAGGCTTGATGACCAAGATGCACACCATCGAAATTTCCAATCGCCGCAACGGTAGGCAAACTTAGGATCTCAACACTTGCCCCATTACGTAATAATTTCATACTTGAACATCACTCAAAGCGTCTCAAAAATAACAAGGACAATACGAGATGAATAGCGAGTTGACACCCATCATTCTTTCGGTCGAACAATCAAAATATCACAATGCGCACCATGTAAAATGGCGTCCGCGGTAGAGCCTAGCAACAGGGCTAATCCATGTTTACCATGACTACCGGTCACAATTAAATCCGTTTTATGCTCATGTGCCACACGTAATACTTCATTTTTGATAGAACCGAACTCCAAAAATCGATATTTCTCTTCCACACCTAATTTATCAGCTAATTTATCCAGTTCTCGCACCGCTTGTTCTCGAATAGAGATTTCCACTTCAGCAAAGCCCGCAAATCCGGGATAAGCATACGCTGGAATAGGCTCTACAACATGCACGAGTAACAATTGTGCACCAGACTCTTGCGCAATCTTCTGAGCTTTGCGCGCTGCATGAATGCCTACTTCGTCAAAATCTGTTGCCAATAACACTCGTTTGTACATCGCTCTCTCCTTGATAACTATCATTTCCTCACTCCAGAGCCTAGCAGAAATTTAGGCTAGTTGACAAGTCCAGGACTTACGCAAAATCCCGAGCGCTTAGCTGAATCTAGTTCACCGACCAAACGCAGCTTCAAATAAGCGATTCTGCCGTTGCAGTTGATATTTAGAAAAATCATGGCGTTCACGATGGGCTTGGCGTAAAGTTAAGAACGTTTCCGCCAACTGCCTTGATCGTTTTAACTCACGCGTTTCAGCACCAGGATTATAAAGGGCTAACACAAGCTGTTGCCATGTCGCACCTTCAGGCACGTTTTTGAAGATTGGTTCGATGTCTTCAGAAGGAAACGGCGTCGACAAGCCATAATGAAGATGCAGCTTTTCCACTACGGTCGTGATAGTTGCTCTGCGTGCTTCAATACTGTGTCCAGCAATATGAGGGGTGCATACTGTCGCATAAGCCACTATTTCCGGCGAAATCATTGGTTCATGCGCATAGACATCCGTGCAGTAATATAGTTTTTGATGCGCACTAAGCAGTGCTTTTTCATCGACAATTTGTCCGCGAGCGGCATTCAAAATTACCGTACCCGTCTGCAAATTTGCTAAGAGGTCATCACTCAATAAATGTCGGCTAGGAAAGGCAGGGCCATCGTGCAGAGCCGCATGGATGCATAGCATATCACTTTGGAGGAGTGCCTCAAGCGTAGCACTCCTGAATGACGACTCTTTCTCTGCGCGCAAAGGATCATACCCAATAACATCAAAACCTAAGGACTGGAGACGGGCTTGCACACGACGGCCCACAGCGCCCACGCCGATAATTCCAATCTGGGCGCCTTGCCAACTATGGTGTATCTGTAAATAAGCGACGCATGCCACGACATAATCAGCAACCGAGGATGCGTTGGCACCCTTAGCGTCCAGCAACGCGATATGCTGTTTTTGTAAATAAGAGCGATCCACATGATCGCTTCCAGACGTGGCCGTCGCCACACAACGAATCGTTGAGTCGGCTAATAGTACTTCATTAATCTGCAACGTAGCACGACATACCAAGACCTCATGATGAGAAAGCTGTTGACGTAATGCTTGAGTAGAGTCATAGACTGTCAATTGAAAGGAGGGGTGAAAAAGCGTGTCGAGATAAGGACGCAAACTACCGTCGATTAATACGGGGATCATGTCTAAAGTTCACACTGGTGATAATACGTAATCCCCGCGTCAACTTGCCCAAAAAATTGAATCTCGCCTTTATTTAAAACAATCACTTTGTTGCAAAATCGTTTAATAATTTCGTTAGAATGGCTCGTCAATACTAAGATCTGACTTTTCTCAATCATTGACTCCACGCGCTTGGTGGCTTTTTCCATAAAATACATATCCCCTACCCCAATAATTTCATCAATCAGCATAATTTCAGGTGGGTAAGCGGTGGCGACGCCAAAGGCCAATTTGATGTGCATGCCAGCAGAGTAGGTTTTTGTCGGGCTATTTAGAAAATCGCCCAATTCAGTAAATGACTCGACATCTGGAATTATCGCTAACGCAGATTTTTTTGAAATCCCGCGCATCACTGCTAAATTGACAATATTTTCATAACCCGTCGCTTCGGGATTCATCCCAAGTTTCACATCAAATAAGCTAGAAATTTTGCCGCTAATATTTATGTGGCCTTCGTTTGGTTTATAAATTTTAGCTAAGACTCTCAGTAACGTACTTTTTCCCGCTCCATTCCTACCTAAAATTCCAACCCTATCCCCCTCACATAACTGCAAATTAATCTGTTTTAGAGCACGATAAGAAGAATTTCGCACGGCAGCGGCAGGATTTTGTTCGCCGCGCACATAATTATTGAAGAGTGCAATCGCCGTCTTTTTTAAGGAGTGTGAACCTGTCTGAATAATATAATCTAAACACACATCTTTTAGTTCAATAGAGGTCATAACATTATATCCAAAAAACAATACGCGATTTATAGCGTTGTAGAAACAAACCATACAATATAAAACCAAGGAGAGAAGCACCTGCTATCACGAGGATCGACTCAAGACTAAGCGTCGTATTCAATAACGGCGCTCTAATTAAATTTAAAAATTGATAGAACGGATTAGCCATTACTATCCATTGATACCGATCAGGTAACAAATTAGGCATCCACATAATCGGGGTAAGGAAAAAAATCACCTGCACAAGACTCACTACAATCTGCGCAAAATCTCGATAGCGCGTTCCAAGAATGGCGATAACGGTTCCCCATGTCATCACATTAGTCCAAATGATAAATAGGCCAGGGATGATCAACAACAATTTAAAACTGATGCCCACATGACAAACAAACATTATCGGAATAAATACAATCAAGTTATGTGCAAAAATAATACTATTTCGCAATATCATACGCATCACAAAAATAGACATATAACTCTCTTGGTTTTTAATATAACCTTCAGACTCAAGAAAAACATTTGAGCCTTCTAAAATCAACGTAGAGAGATACCCCCAACCAATAATACCTGAAGCCAAATAGGGGAAATACGTATTTAATTCCATTTTAAACAAATGTCCGTATAAAAAACCCATACAATAGATGGAAACTGCCATACTGATGGTGATCCAAAAGGGTCCCAACGTGGAGCGTCTGTAACGCAACTGAATATCTTGAGTGCCCAATACAAACCACATCGGCCAATGTCTTATAATGGCTTTCAGCTCTTCTCTTGCTATGACTAAATTCAAAATTCTAGACTCCTCTGAAACGTTTAGGCACAACTAACACTTTATCCATTAACGGTTTCGCGGTATTTTCTCGTTCTGCTTGAGTCGCAAGACGGACTTCAGCGCGTCTTAAATCGACGCTCTGTAAAAACTGACGCGTCGTATTCCGATGCAAGTTAGCGATTATAGAGGGGACGCGCAAAGCAACATGTCCCTGAATAGGGAGTTGTTGCTTACTAGGCGGTAACTGAGGAACGGGTTGGTACCAATAGGTATCGACAAAGACACTGAGAATGGACAACAGAACAAACAGTAAAAACCACCCAACGCTTCGCTGCCATGAACCAAACATGCTTTACGACTCACCATAAATATATTTAATGATGTTGTTAGCCACCGCTTTCACTGTTAATTTATCCGTATCAAAGCTCACATCGGCTAAATCTTCATAGAAAGGTTCGCGCTCATCTCGTAACATTTCTAAGCGGCCTTCCAAATCAGGCGTCTGTAACATCGGTCGTTTCGTACTGTCACGCTTAGTGCGTTCATACTGTTGCTGTAAGGATGTTTTTAAATAAATCACAGTGCCGCGTCCCGCCAATGCGTTGCGATTTTCAGGCGTCATAATCACGCCACCCCCAGTCGCTAGTACGATGTTGGTTTTTTGCGTCAATTCTTCAATCACTTTTTGCTCACGCCGACGAAATCCCTCTTCACCTTCAACATCATAAATCCAGGAGATATCTGCGCCCGTACGTTCTTCAATCACTTCATCTGAATCGTAAAATTCAAGCTTAAGCTCTTTTGCCAAAGTACGACCGATGGTGCTTTTCCCTGCACCCATGGGTCCAATTAAAAAAATATTACGTACTTTAACAATACTCATTTTAAATTACATACTCCATAAACTTGTTTAACAACCAACAACATATATCAAAAAATACTTTTTTAGCACAAAAATTACGCTGGATTAAAAGGAAAAATAATAGAACTTTCCAAGTATACCGCATAATACCAGGAGTTAGCTAAAACTTCGAGGTTAAGACAACATTTTTGTACGCTTCTCAATACGAGGGGTAATAAAAATCAATAAAGATTCATGCCGCATCCGTATCTGTTTGCGCTTAAATAAGGGGCCTATCCAAGGAATATCTCCAAGTAGGGGAATTTGTTCTGCTTGATGATTCTGGTCTTGTTGATAAATTCCACCTAATACAACTGTTTGACCACTACGAACCAAAATATGCGTCTCGATTGCTTTCGTAGCAATAATGGGAACCCCTTGAACACGTTTTCCAGAATCAGAATCCTGATTGATCACAAGGGACATCATCAACTCACCTTCAGCAGTAATGTGCGGAACCACTTTCAAACGTAATACCGCTTTTTTAAACGCGACCGAAGTTGTGCCATTCGCAGCAAACTCTTGATAAGGGATATCCTCCCCAGACTCAATCAGCGCTGCAACTTGATTACTCGTCACTAACCTGGGACTTGCGATAACTTTTGCACGACCAGCGCTTTCCAAAGCGGATAATTCAACATCTAATAATCGCTGCGTCACAGCGAGGGCTTCGGTAAATCCAAGGGTTGCAGCGCTGGCCTCTAAGGGAGTTGCTGCCAAATTCACACCCAATCGTCCCCCGTGTGACGGCAGGGCGACGTCTGTATTACTACTCGTTGGATTCGGGGCAACCAAACCTAAACGAATGCCTAAATCACGCGCAGATTCCTGATTCATATTGACTAAACGTGCTTCAATCACAATTTGTTGAGAGGGGGTATCTAATTGTTTGATCATTTTCAGGATGGTTTTGATATGAGCGTCCGTATCTTCAAACCAAAGCCTATTCGTCCGCCTATCCGCTATCACGCGGCCATGTTTAGATAACAATGCATTTGTTTTGTCTTTAAACATTGCAACCAATGCAGCTGCCTTCGCATAGTGAATGAGAACGGCTTTACGCTGTAACGGCGGGTGTCTCGGTTTAACTGAGATCGGGCGTGGCTGCTGATTCAGCCGCTTTGGCTGGTCTGGCGCGATTGTTTTTTGTGCTCGCAACACCGCAATCTCCCGTTGTAATTGCGCTCGCTGGTATTGTTCTGCAGATAAATGTTGTTGCATACGTTGATAATAAACCCAACATCCACCCACCACTAGCGAGACAAACACCAAACAACCGCTTGCAAGCCCTATTAAAAGCTTGCGCGATAACCGCTGTGAACACCAAGCGAGTAAATTAATCTCTATCATTGCCTAACACGCTCTTTGTGCCAAACCACAGGCTGTCATATACAGGGGCGCATCTTGGTTTAATTGTTCGCGCTGACTTTCTGTTGCCATATCCATTCGCACAAATGGATTCGCGATCTCGACACTCATCTCGAACTGTTGCGATAAAAAACCAAGTATTTTAGGT
>CANNJG010000034.1 GCA_947504795.1 Legionellaceae bacterium | reverse complement strand
GATTGGAAGTGGGTGGTTAATTGCATAAGCTTGAGCGGATAAAAATAGTTCGCTCTTGCTTTTTATTACCTGTATGTGCGCTTTTAATGGAAAAGGGGCTGATGTTCTTTAGTTTGAAAAGGCAGTTTAAGTGAGGTCAAAATATTATTTGTTTGAATTTAAAACACACATGTGTTTTTTAGCCTGGAATATGATTTAAGCGGGAATTGCTGACCCATGGCGAAATACATTGCTGATAGGCACTGATTTTACTATACTTGTGATTAGCGGAAACCACCTTTAGGAATCTAGGCATGTTGCTCCCTAAACAACTCGAAGATATGGCAAAAAAACTATATTCTGCTCTCCCACAAAACATTCAAGTTCTTGAGGAAGAAGTGAAACAACAATTCAAAGAAGTGTTGCAATCCGCGTTTACCCACTTGGATTTAGTCACACGAGAAGAATTTGATGTTCAACTCAAAGTCCTAGCGAAGACAAGAGAAAAAGTGGATGGTCTAGAAAAAGCAGTTCAGCAATTAATTCAAGAAAAAAATAAGACTGGCAACGACGCTCACTCAGCCTAATTCCAACCCCTAAGTCCATAATCATGATTAAAAGGAAATTATCATGACACAACTCGCGATTTGCAACACGCGCAGTACCCTCGGGTTACATGCGCAATCCGTAGCCGTCGAAGTCCATCTATCCAATGGTTTGCCCAGTTTTACCCTCGTTGGCTTGCCACAAACTGCCGTCAAAGAAAGCAAAGATCGCGTGCGTTCTGCCATCATGAATAGTCAATTCGATTTTCCATGCCGGCGCATCACCGTGAATTTAGCGCCTGCTGATTTACCAAAAATTGGTAGTGGGTTTGATTTACCCATAGCCCTTGGGATCCTCGCAGCTTCAGGTCAAATCCCACAGAAAAGTTTAGACATGCATGAGTTTATTGGGGAATTAGCTCTGGATGGCACGTTGAAGGGCGTCGCATCAATTATCCCTGCTGTTATGGCTACGCATACGACACAACAACAGCTTATCATACCAACCGCGAATGCGGATGAAGCAGGATTAGTCGGTTATCCGCATGTCTTCTCGGCGCCACATTTGCGCGCAGTGTGTCATTATTTATGTCAAAAAGACCCCTTGCCCACCCTACCAGCCCGCCCTAACCTAACACGTCATGACAACCTGATGGATTGGTCAGATATTAAGGGGCAATCTCATGCCAAAGCAGCTATGAAAATTGCAGCTTGCGGCGGGCATAGCGTGTTATTATTTGGTCCGCCCGGTTCCGGTAAAAGTATGCTGGCACAACGCCTGATCACCATTTTACCCAATTTAACCGAAAGCCAAGCCTTGGAATGCATCGCTATTCAATCCATTCATGGTCGAAAACCAAATTATCAAGCATGGTTAACACCGCCATTTCGTGCCCCTCATCATACTGCGTCACCCGTAGCATTAGTTGGCGGCGGCAATCCACCAAAACCTGGAGAAATTTCACTTGCGCATCATGGCATATTATTTTTAGATGAATTACCTGAGTTTCAGCGTAAAGTATTGGAAACACTTCGCGAACCCCTTGAATCCGGCCAGATTTGCATCTCTCGTGCTGCGATACAAATGGAATATCCCGCACAATTTCAACTCATTGCTGCCATGAATCCTTGCCCTTGTGGACATTCTGGTAACCCTCATCAAGAATGCACATGTACCCCGCAAAGTATTCAACGCTATCGGCAAAAACTATCAGCCCCATTGTTAGATCGCATAGATTTACAACTGAACGTACCCATGTTACCTCTAGAACGCTTCTTACAGGCCCCCAAAATACTAGAAAAAGAGAGTCCAAGCCTCAGGAAACAGGTAACGCATATCCGCGCAATACAGTTAGAAAGGCAGGGTTGTTTAAATTCAAAAATAACGGGATCTGTTTATGAACAACATTGCGAATTGGGTAAAGCAGAACAAGAATTTTTGAATACGTTATTGTCACAACTTAAACTATCTGCTCGCGCCTATCATCGCTTGCTCAAAGTGGCTAGAACCATTGCAGACATCCGAGAAGCGCCTAATATTGAAGTGGCGGATCTGCAGCAGAGCTTCACGTTTAAACAAACCTTGAATGTATCGTACACCTAAGTCTTTAAAGCGGTGCGTTCAAAATAAGACTTTCTAGAATCGCCATGCGCATGAAGACACCATTCTGTACCTGCTCTAGGATAACAGAACAAGGTCCATCCGCAACGTCACTATCAATTTCCACACCGCGATTGATGGGTCCGGGATGCATGACCATCACATCAGGCTTTGCGTAAGCGAGACGTGCCTTGGTAATCGCATAGGCTTGATGATACTGATTCAAATCCAACCCTTCATGTGTTGCTAAACGCTCTTGTTGAATACGCAACGTCATGACGACATCCGCGTCTTGGAGGCCATCTGACAAAGAGGTTGTAAGGCGACCGTAGACTAACGCACGCGGGTGCCACATCTTAGGCGCAACTAACACGAGCTCTCCAACATTCATCAGTGCGCATAATGATTGTAGCGTGTTGGCAACACGCGAGTGCAATAAGTCACCGACAATAGCAATTTTTAACTGCGTAAGATCCGGTTTGTGCGCAGCGATGGTAAACAAATCTAATAACCCTTGGCTCGGGTGTTCATTCGTGCCATCTCCGGCGTTAATCACATGCAATCCATAAGGTAATGCCCCTGCTATTGCCTTGGGTAATCCAGTTTGTTTATGACGAATCACGCATAACGTAATCCCCATCGCAAATAAGGTATGGAGTGTATCTTCGATGGTTTCACCTTTACTTTCCGAGGACTGTTCTGAATCGAAATTAATCACACGAATCCCTAAATTGTGAGCAGCCATCTGAAAACTCACACGCGTGCGTGTTGAAGGTTCATAAAATAAATTAGCTAAGGTTATATGAGGATATTGGGGGTGTGATTGAGGATGCTCCTTGAAATAGGTCGCTCTTTTCAAAAAGCGGAGAATGTCTTCAGAAGACAATTGACTACTTTCTAGCAAATGGTTCATCATAATTCAATCTCAGCATCAGTGATTCGATCTTACAATTGCTGTAACCATTGTTCAAGAATAATAGCTGCAGCCACAGCGTCTACCTGAGAATCTTTTATTTTACGATAGCCGCCTTCTGTAAATAAACGTGCTCTCGCTTCTACTGTGGTTAGACGTTCATCCACCATCGCTACAGGCAAACCAAAACGTTCTTCTAATTGTTGTGCGAATAGTTTAGATGCTTTTGTTGTATATTGTTCTTGACCATCGATATGTGTGGGTAACCCAACGACCAATCCCTTGGGGCGCCAGTGTTTAACAAGCATGGAAACCGCTTCCCAATTTGGTACGCCTTTCGAAGCCTGGAGGATTTCTAATGGCGAAGCAGTTTTAGTTAATCTCTGCCCTACCGCAACACCAATTCGTTTATAACCAAAATCAAAACCAAGATAAACGCCTTCAAGCATGGCCACTCCGAGCAATACTATCCATATCGACACCTAAAGTCATTGCTGCGGCTTTCCATCTTTCTACAAACGGGACATCGTATAATAATTCTGGATTGAAAGGACACACTATCCACGCATCTTCCTTCACAATTTCACGTTCCAACTCACTTTTATCCCAGCCCACATAGCCTAAAACCATTAAAGCGTCTTTTGGACCTTGATTCTGAGCCATTGCCCGCACAATATCGTTAGACGTCGTAATCGTCACTTGATCCCCCAATACCGGCATACTAGATTGCCATTTTCCAGGGGGTCGGTGGATGACAAATCCTCGCTCAGCTTGAATTGGACCTCCAAACAGCAGCGGATATTGTTTAATAGGCTCTTTCGCTGGCACAATATTCAATTGTTCAAAAATCACAGACATAGGATGCCCAAGTGGTCTGTTGATAATCATCCCAACCGTGCCACGATCGTGATGTTCACAAATATAAATAACGGATTGAGACAAGACAACGTCATTTAACATCGGCATTGCGACTAAGAAATGATTGACCAAAGACATCTGTGTCGACATGATACTATCCGTTTATGAAAGAGTCCTGTTAAGTATACACCATTGTCTGGGGCCTGTTGACATTCTATGTGACAGCACCGATTCTATACCCTCAGGACTTACGAATGGAGGCTTACATGCAACATAGCACCCTCATACGTCGACTCATCAAGGGGCCTCGTTACCCGCTGTTAGCCTGCTTATTAGGCAGTGGGCTCTTTGTTTCTGCGTTCGCATCAACTGCGCCTACGATCTTGCCAACCCAACACTCTCCGCTTGTTAATTATCTTGAATTTGACTTAAAACAAGCAAATAAACAGTTTGATCAGCTCAACCTACAGTTATCCGTAGAGGATGTCAATCTGGACCATTTAGATAACGCTATTCGTGTGCTGAATCATCTCATGGAAGGCGCGAATAATTGCGTTGGAAACGCACAAAAAAAACTTGATAGCTTACAACCCATCGTTGCAGAAACAACTACGGTTAAAAATAATATTAAAAACAATAGCGCCGATATCCTTTATTTGCAGAAAGAACAAAAACAAATAACTGCTCAATTATCACAGTGTCGTTTATTTTTGATTCGCGCTCAAGAAGCGGTCAATACCTATCAAAAAACGGTTAGCCAGATTCGGCAAACTCAGACCCTAACCCGCGGGTTACCGATTTGGGTATTAGTCAATAAAATTTTCATGAATACGCATGCAACACTTGCACCACCCTTGCCACCAGTGGTTACGTTACCCGTACAATTCGGCACCATCACGAGTAATACACTCATCCTCGGGCTTAGCGCATTAATTGCTTTTATCCTGGTCACTTGGATAAAACGCAGCAAGATAGGCAGGCACTATCTACGTAAAAAAAGAATTGGCTTTACGAATTATCTGCTATTAACTCTTTGTTTATTGTGTACTGGGGTGAGCTTAGATCTCCATGTCATTAAACCCGAACTCATCAATAATGCGTCTATCCTTACACTTCAATTAACAGATTATCTCGCTTACTATCTTTGGGGATTAACCCTAATCATTTTTTTATTTAAAATAAAACCCATCGCCGCATTTTTATATTGGTACGCGCTGGATTGCGACTTCTTTAAACGGCTAATCCTTTTTTTATTAAGCTATTATACAATTGCCAACGCAGGAGACCTGTTACTTCAGGCATTACATGTAAATGACTTGCTCCGACAATTGGGCCAAAGCCTGTTTCTCTTCGGTGTTTTGTCTACAGCGGCTGGATTTTTTTACTACTTTTGTAAAGCCCACCCACGTTTTCCTTTGATACAACGCCATAATCAACTCTTATTACGGGCAACCTTTTTGGTATTCTTCATCTGCACCATCATCAATTTTTTAGGTTACCAAGCACTCACGATCCATTTAACTTATTCAGGGATCACAACGTTTGCTATCCTACTCAGCGCTATCCTCATTGAAAATGCGACGGCCAAAGTCTATATGGTCTGCTCTCAACCCGGGAAAATCCATCAAAAAATCGTCCGTCTATTTGGTTACAAAACAGATCAGACTATGACCGAATTTATTATTTTAAAAATGACCATTCAAATCATGACTATCCTTACTGCTTTATATCTGATTGGTGAAAGTTGGGGATATGGGACGTCTTTTATAGATAGCTTGCTTTCACAATTAATGAATGGGATCCATTTTTCTACGTTTACATTTTATCCTACACGAATTGTTGCAGGTATTCTCGTATTTTGCTTGTTGTATCTCCTTTTTAGGTGTATTTCCACCGCTTTCTCGAAGCGCACACAATTTGAAGACGAAGAAGAAACTCAAGTCGCTATAGCCTCTATTTTAACTTATATTGGGTTTGCATGTGCTTTAGTTGCAGCTCTCTTTGTTTCAGGTATTGATTTCACCGGATTAGCCATTGTCGCCGGAGCATTATCGGTTGGAGTTGGGTTAGGCCTCCAATCCATCGTTAATAACTTTGTTTCTGGGATTATCTTATTGATTGAGAAACCCATTCAACCTGGAGATCGAATTAAGATTGATGACATAGAGGGTATCGTTAAAAAAATCAGAGTGCGCTCAACACAGATCACGACTGCCGCAAGCGAAGATGTGATTGTTCCAAATTCAGATTTGATTACTCGTCCCGTGACCAATTTTATGTTTAGTAATCCACATTTATCGATACATTGTGAAGTCGGTGTTGCTTATGATAGCAATACGCAACTCACCCAGGAATTATTATTACAAGCCGCACACGAACATGACGAGGTGCTTAAAACTGCACGTCATAAACCTGCCGTTTTATTTCATGCCTTTGGCGACTCAGCTATGATTTTTCAATTATGGTTCCTGATTAAAGACGGTAACAAAAAAAGCAAAGTGCAATCTGATATTAATTTTTCCATTGTACGTTTATTTAAAGAGCATCAGATCAAAATTGCACATCCACAGCGGGATATAAATATCAAAGTGCCTGATATTGAGGCATTAAAAGGGAATATATAATTTAATTCAAAAAAAGGGTTGAGCACTAAAGCGATCTTCGGTTATGTTGTAAGTAGGAGCTGTTTTAAACTTTGAAAGATAAGGAGCATCAAATGGCTAGAGGTGAAGTGAAATGGTTTAATAATACCAAAGGATGGGGATTTATTTTACTAGAAGAAACAGGAGAAGATATTTTTGTACATTTCTCAGCGGTCAATGGCACCGGTTATAAAACATTAATCGCAGGCCAGACAGTGTCGTTTGAATTACAACGCGGCGATCGTGGCTTACATGCAATTAATGTGAGTGTTACAGAAGTTGTAGAAGAAAACGTTTCAGCCTAGCTTTTAGAGTAGGTGGAATTTACAGCACTATCTCTTCCCAAGGAAGGCTTGATATTTGATTCACACTGCTGCACTGTGTCAAAGCGCCTTTGGAGTTAATGTTACAACTCCACCTCACGAGCCCAGCGCTATATATATATACACGTGTGCTATGTGCGTTTAAAATGATATTCAAGGGGGTCGCATACCCTAATGGATTGCCGCCCGCAAAACAGTCACGAAAATCAGCCGTGTTTTGGCTGATTAGGCAACGATAAGCAGAGCCATCCGGATACTGATTCACATAAGTCATCTTGCCTGTTTCAGTGATAGAGCAAGACGTGTCAAAATATTCATTATTCAAATTTGTAACGTTAGCATAGATATTATGTGCTAACAGAAAAGGGGCTTTATCTTTATTAACATTGATAGATATCAAATCGCACTGACGAAATTGTCCATTCTCTAGATTAATTGAACACGACCAAATTGTTTTGGCTTGTGTAGATAAAACATAGGCCTGGGTTCCCTCAGAATTAATTACCAGTGCATCTGGCTGTTTGAACGACATACTGATAGCACGACATCCTTCAGGATCTCCATGGGTGTTTAAATGACAGACCGAGACGCCTATTGAACCCGTACTATGCGACACATAAAGATAATGCCCTTCCGGATCAGCGCTGATCGCACTAGGATCACCAAAGCCTAAATTCACCTCAATACAATCTAATATTTGTCCAGTTACCACATCGACACTACACTTAGATGCCGCATGGTAGATCTGATCAACGACATATAAATAACGTCCATGAGACGTTAGAGTTAGGCGACTAGGCATAATAAAGGAAGTAGGCCCCGTAACTTGACAAGGACCTAGCTGATGGTCGGCCAAAACCGGACAGAACTGAAGCTGTGTCGCCGATAATTCACCTGTATAGGCAAAAGAGTAATCCGGGTTAAACACTACCGCTGACAGCTCTGAGACAGCCATCGCTGCGCCAGAGAATGAAACAGAGGCAAATGATGCCCCAAGCATGAGCCACCGTGAAATAACAAATGTCATGCTTTCACTCCGTTAGTTAGGTTCACGACCTTAGCGTTCACTCAACATGCTGTAAGCTTTTTTAGCAGGTTCAAAATTAGGATATTGTTTAACAATTTCTTTTAATTGCACCAAAGCCTGTACATCCTGACCTTCGTTCAATAAATCCACAGCAGCATAATATTGACATTGAGCAGCTGGATCTAGCTTCAGAATGACTGGATTAGCCGGCGGTTTAGTCGCATGCCGCCAAAACTCTGTCGCTTTATTCACATCGGGCCCGTTAGTTCTTAGGTGCGGTGTTGGTGTATTCATGCGATGAGCGACGAAAAAAACACTTATTAACACAACAAGACTCAATGGAATCATAAACGATGGACCGGCTTTCGACTTTATACTATTTTTTTCTCTAGGCTCCGCGTAGGCACTTGAGGAAGGATTCAACGAAGCAGGCGACCCACGTTTTTTTGTTTGCTTTAAATTATCTAATGTTTCATTAATTATGCTCATATAATATCTCTCTCTTACATAGAATTCATATCTTTAGCAGATCGGAAACGAGCAATATATGCTTGAAACAAACGCTGCCAGAAATTAGGGGATGTATAATCGGTATCCACCACTGATTTGCTGATTAATACTCTATCCAGGTGTCGGGCAGATTGACTATACGCTAACATTAACGCTTTATGACACACAATGTTAATGAGCCTAGGAATACCCTTTGTTTTTTTATACAACAATTTACTTGCTTGTGGCGATAACGTAATCCCATGATTTTTGCCTGTTTTAGTCGCCTTAGCGATACGATGGAACACATAATTATTCAAATCTTTACGCTTAATGGGCATTAATCTGTATGAAAAAGAAACTCTTTGTAACAAATGCTTCAAATATTTTAATTTATCATCCAAATCTGGACTGCCAATCAATACAATTTGACATAACTTGTGATTTCCACAATCTAAATTTCCGAGAATTTGAATAATCTCAAAATTTTCTTTAGACAGATACTGTGCCTCATCAAATAATAAAACCAACTTACGATCATCCTTTCTAAAAAGAATCGCTTTGTCAGAAATACTTTTCAACAATGCAGATGGGTTGCTCGTTTTTTTGGATTCAATTTTTAGCTCAGCCGCTATTAATTCCAAAAGTTCGATATAGGTAAAATAAGGATTCATGATGTAAACGGGCACATCATTATCCGCTATTTTTTCAATAAACAAGCGGCAAAGCATGCTTTTTCCGGTGCCAGGTTCTCCAGTTATTTTAATAATTCCATCATTCACCTGCAATCCCACCATGAGCACATCTAACGACTTCTGATGAGTCTCGAAATTATAATAATAATCCGTGCTAGGATGTTGATTGAATGGAAATTCCGTCAAATTAAAAAAGTTCTGATACATCAAATAATCCACCGTTTAAGTTTTAGGAGCTTCGCTATTCACAAATAAATCATAAGCCTTAGCAAGATCTTTTTGTACACCGTACCCATTCTTATACATCACCGCCAACTGATTTTTAGCGAGTGTATTGCCATTTTTTAAAGCTGTGTTGAGCCAGTAAAACGCTTTCTTATAATCGGTATTTGTGCCCGCACCATTAAAATACATCAAGCCCAGGTGATATTGTGAATTCGCATCACCCTTGTCAGCGGATTTGAGGTACCATTTAAACGCCTCTTGAGGACTCTGATTAACACCGATACCCGCATCATACATCATTGCCAATCTTGCCTGCGCTTTTTCATGCCCTGCAATGGCTGCCTTTGTATGCCACAAAGCCGATTTACTGTAATCAATCGTGACACCTTGTCCTCTAGAATACATTTCCGCCAAAGTATATTGCGCATGCACATTGCCTTGCTCTGCTGATTTTTCTAATAGCTGCGCCGCTTTTTGAACATTTCTAGGAACTTCTCGACCATTTATATAGAGTTGAGCCATCGTGTACTCAGCTTTCTCATTGTTTTCCGTTACTGCTTTATTCAACCAATACAATGCCGCTTTGGTATCTTTGGGCACTAATCGGCCATCTAAGTAGTATGAACCTAATTTGTATTGAACATTTGCATTACCTTTCTCAGCAACTTCTTGATAAAGGGTTAGTGCTCTGGAAAAATTCTGAGCAACACCATCCCCATGCTCGTATTTTTCAGCCAGCTTATACTGCGCAAACAAATTACCTGAATCAGCTGCTTGCTGATAGTAGTAGACAGCGCGTTCTTTGTTCACTGCTGTACCCATACCTGCATCATACAAACGTGCCAAGGCAATTTCTGCTCGTAACTGACCACTCACTGAGGCGAAACCATTATCAGCTGCTAATTTATAATATTTAAACGCACGTTCATTATTAATAGGCACTGCCACACCCGTCTCGTTAATGAGGCCCATTTGATATTGCGCGAACACATTGCCACTATCGGCCGCCTTTTCATACCAATGTACAGATTGCTCTAAGGATTTCTGAACACCCACACCATCTCGGTACATATTAGCCACCGTATATTGTGCCTCTGGTAATCCATCTTTGGCAGCCACTGATAACCAGTTAAATGCACTAGACGTATTTTCCTTCACACCCTTACCGTATCGATACATCAGGCCTAGATTATACGCAGCTGTTGCGGTTGTGGCATTCGCGGGGGCGCTTTTTGCAACGGTTAAATATAACGCTTCCGATTTTGATAAGTTATTAGAAACGTCATCATCCAACTCATAAACAAATGCTAAGGAAGCCATTGCCTCTATGTTACCCAATTCGACTGCATTACCATACAGCGTAATGGCCATTTTAATGTCTCTTGGCACTCCTAACCCTAGTTGATACATATTACCTAAACAATAAATGGCTGTGGCGTTCGATTGTGACGCTGCTTTTTCGTACCATAATTTAGCCGCTTGTTCTGATTTGGCAACACCAATACCTTTTGAATATAAGTAACCCATTTTAACTTGTGCAGAGGCATCGCCGCTTTCTGCCGCGATTTCATATAGTTTTGCGGCTTCTGCAATTTTATCGATGGATTTACCATGAGCAATATAATAATCGGCTAAAAATAGTTTCGCTTTAAGATTCGATTGCGCAGCTGATTTCTCAATCAGAGCAATCGGAGAAATTTGAGTATTTTTAGTGTTCTGGTTTGATTGTAACAATACCGCATAGTTATACTGCGCCAGAGAATATCCTTGCCTAGCTGCGGCTTCTAACAAGTGAAGGCCCTCTTTTGTATCTTTTGAAGCGTTAATACCTTGATACAAATAAGTACCAAGAATATATTGCGCAACTGCAGATTTGCCTTCTGCAGATTTTTCATACCATATCATTGCTTCAGAGGGATTAGCCTTAACACCGGCGCCTCGATCTAACATCAAGCCAACTAGTAAGCTTGCTCTGATGCTGCCTCGGGCTGCGGCTTCATTGGCAATACGATAAGCTCTCGCGAGCACTTCAGAATTTTGTGTATTTTGTAAATAATAAGCAGCAAGCATTTCTTGCGCACCTAAATGTCCCTGCAATACCGCTTTTTGATACAATTGCACAACTTTTGAATGTAATTCAGATTTGGCGCTGGAATCAGCTAATTTTAAAGCATTCACTGAATACAACTGCGCTAAACTATATTGAGCATCAGCAACATCTTGATCCGCGGCCAATGAAAACAGTTGTTCTGCTTTAACCATGTCCTGTGGATAGCCATGTGACCCTTGTTGATAACAATTTGCGAGCAAATACTGCGCGTAAGGTTCATGAGCCGCCACTGCTGCACCTAACCAGTATAAGCCTTCTTTCTCGTTTTTCTTTACCCCTTTGCCTTGCAAATACATCAATGCGACATGGTACTTGGCTTTAGCAAAGTCTTGTTTAGCAGCACTTAAAAACCACTCTGCTGCAATTTTAGTATCCTGCGTTACACCCAAACCTTGATCATACATTTGCGCTACTTTGAATTGAGCTTTGGCAGAACCATGCACGGCTTCTTTCAGTATCATGTTGAAAGAAGCTTGCGACTTACTCGTATCTTGGCCTGTTTCTGCTAAATGGTAGGCATAAAAATTTGTCTGAATCACTTGTTGTTGATTCGTTTCTTCCCAAGCCAATAATTCTTTGAATGGGACTGTTTTAGGATTTTCTAACGCATAGGTGGTATCAAAAATCGCTGATTTATCGAGTACTACTAATTTCGGGGTAACTAATTCGGCATCAGCAATCCCTTTGTAAGATTTTTGTTGGTCGGCAGTCAATGAGTTTAATTGCTCTCTGGATAATACGTCACCGTTGTTGCTCGCTTGTTGTAACCAAAAAATGGCTTGCTTATAGTTATCATCCAAATTATCAGAGTCCCTTAAATACAGCTCCGCTAAAGCATGTTGCGCTTTTACATAATTTTGTTCTGCGGCTCTCGTGTACCAGTTTTTTGCTCCCGGAATATCTGCTTTTACACCCTGAGCACCTTCGTACAAACGGCCCAAGTGATACTGCGCTTCCGTATCGCCGGCATTAGCCGCATCCGTCAACCAAGCCACTGCCTTATTAATATCAGTGACTGAGGCGTTAGCACTCAAATATATCAAACCTAATGCAAGCTTAGCTTTATCTTTATCTTGCTTATTCATGTTAGTGGCTTTATCAGCTGCAGCCAATTCAAGCCAATGCATCGCTTGTGCATTATCTTGTTGAATCAATTCACCGTCGTAATATAGTTTACCTAATTTATAACGCGCTTTGCTGTTGCCGCTTGCAGCCGATTTCTCTAACCACTTAATTCCTTCTTCTGTTTTAATGCGATCCCCGCTTTTCAAATCCAGCAGGGCTAATTCATACTGCGCAGTATTATTCGTTTGCGCTGCTTTTTCAAACCAATAGCGTGCCTGCTCATCCGATTTACGCGTACCATATCCATTTATAAATGCCAGCCCACAAAAGATCTGAGCATCAGCATTACCCTGCTCTGCAGCTCTTTTATACCAGTCTAATGCTTGCGGGACTCCGTTTTTTACATTCAAAAAATATTTTGCCATATAAATTTGTGCCGGTTCATATCCTAAGCGACCCGATTCTTGAATTAATTTCAACCCATCTTTTTGTTTTCTAGAAACAGAATAACCATTAATATACATTTTTCCGAGATAAAATAAGGCTTGTCTATCATGACGAGTCGCTAAATCCTGCAATGACTTACTGGCTTTATAGTAGTCGCCACTATAATAGTCAGCCATATAATCAGTCGAAGCAGCAGGTGCAGTCGAAGCAGCGGGCGGGGTCGAAGCAGCAAGCGCAGTCAATGGAGAAAGTGCACACATCAAAGATATAACAGTCCGTCTCATTTTACTTCCTTATTTTTACAGTATATTTAAGTATTGGTTTTTAACTTTACCAACATACATGACATGAAAAAAAAAATCCATATCTTCTGTTAAATTTTCCTAAGCTGCCATTAGATGGGTGCGTATCAGTGGGATTCGTATCGTAAATTTGATTGTTCAGTGTTAGCCGCCATCCATCTCGATAATTTGTCGTTTTTCAAGACAAATAAAATCAAGGGTGCACGCACCTATTGCGACCTGTCTCTTATAGGAATTACGCAAAACCCATCGAAACAGTCGGATTTTTAAGCTGCTCGATCAAATAGTTTCGTAATAGTCCACGTTTAATCTGATACACCGTTTCTCCTGTTTTATATGCAAGTTGCTTCAATCTAACCCATACCAAGACGGCACAAG
>CANNJG010000033.1 GCA_947504795.1 Legionellaceae bacterium | reverse complement strand
CGGGTCATTTCGTGCGTTACAAGAAGCTCAGCGCATGAAAACTAAGATGGAGATGAAAGGGTCTAGAGTAGAGATAGTATCAGTCGCTCAGCAGGATATTCGTTGGTATCGAGTGATGATAGGCCCGTTTTCAACCTTGGGCCAAGTACGCCAAGCACAACAGGATTTTGCGCGAAGAGAACATATCAACGGGATGATTAGACGAGTGGGGTAGAAGACTTATACCGTTTTCGCCTCGTTTTAAAAGGTATCATTTAACATGGCGCGTTTTGTTTTTGTTGTGACTGGAACGTGCGGGCCTTGTTGTAAAGCCAACATAGAAACATGGATAGACGTTAACAAAGCAACGGGCCGTGGGTTTACGATCACTCATGTTGCGCTTTCCCCCAATTATAAAAAACTCATTGTTCATATAGAGGAAGATGATAGGGCACTAGAAGCCAGCGTGCAGGATTATTTGGTTAACGCGCTCAAAGATTCTAAGGTTTATGCGATCACTCAGAAACAAATATCGACAGCATTGATCCCCCCCCCCTCTCCTGTGAATGTTTTTTGGCGATGGTTATATGCGGGGTTAGGTCTGGTGCCGGGTGTTTTTTTGTTAATCCTTTCGTTGGTGTGCGGCACCTTGTCGGTTCCAATTACTTGGGTGATTGCAGTGTGCTCGGTGATACTCACGTTGGTGCTAGGCATCGAATCACTGCGCAAAGCGAAGACGGATTTTTATCAATTAAAACCTGGGATGGATAGCTTATTTGCCTTGAGTACGCTGACCGCTCTTGGGGTGTCGATTGCTGCTTTGTTTATGCCTGGATTACCCATGATGTTTGACGTGGGCTTGTTGATTTTTGGGTTCCGACATTTAGGGATAGCCATCAAAGATACCATGAATACAACGCTTGCCACCCAGGCACATTACCAGAGTTTGGTGTCTGATAAAGCATTTAAAAAATCTGTGGGTCGAGGGTATAAAAACGTCACCTATAAAACATTACAGCCGGGGGATATCTTGCGCCTATCAGCCGGAGACATGATCCCAATGGATGGATGGTTATTACCACCTCCTCCGGAGTCTACATGGGGTGATTATGAGCTGGATGTGTCTATCCCTCAGGGAACAACCCACCCGAAGCGTTGTGCACGCGATGCGCCGGTGTTAGCCGGAATGGTTGCGAACACAGCGTGTTTGATGCGTGTGGGCTTTGGAAAGCGTATCGTGTTTGGTGTGCCTCAACAACCCGGAGATTTTTTTGAGCAACTGCATGTCTATGTGGAAGAGGCTCAAATAAAAGTCACAGGTTATTCGGATAAAGATAGTGCCCAGATGACACTAACGTTATCGAGCCAGGATCTGACGGATGTGCATGGACATGATTATACCGCAACGCTCTTTGTCGCGTTGCACCATAATAGTACACATCACTTAGAATGGGCCGCACGCCAGCAGCTCCTGCGTGGTCTTGCACAACGTGCTGAAGAACTAGGGCTGACTCAAACCAGCTCTTTTCTCCAGAAAGTGGATGAAGAATCGGCAGAGGCTGCCTTGACGAGCACCCCATTGCAGGATCGTTCTGAGGAAATCTTGCAAACCTTTGTTCCCTGGATGATTATTATTGCGATAGGCACAGGGCTTGTAATTTCTTGTTTTTTTTCAGCCATGATTGCTGTGCAGTGTGCGATTACAATTTTAGTTTCAGCGTGTCCTTGTACCTTTGGATTGATTATCCCTTTAGTGATGGAGTTTGCGAGAAATAGGGCACAATCAGAAGGGATTATGTTCAATGATTCTGCGGCCATTGAAATACTGCATGAGGTCGATACGTTGGTGTGTGATTTGCATAAGACACTCACCGGGGGGGATGTGGTTGTAGCTATTGATCCGCCCAATTCTCAGGAAATCAACACCTATCTGGCCCTATTAGAGCGGGGTTCTTCGCATTTTGTTGGGAAAGCGATCTATGCAAAGATTCGCGGTGATTATTGTTTGGAAACTGCCTCCTTCGCATGCGATGTCAGCGAAGAAACAACTTACGACGAAGGGGTTAGTGCGCGGATAAACGGAGAACGTTATTATTTGGGAAATTGTAAACTGATGGCGCGTTTTGATATTTCTTTATTACCGGGCGCTGTTTATCTGATGAAAGAGCGTGGTTCAAAGCCATTGGCCACTATTAAGGTTTGTGACCCATTGCGCCCAGATGCTGCGCTTGCGATCAATGCAAGCGCAGCATTTGGGTTTAAACAAAAAAAAGTAGCGACGGGGACAGATCACGCCATAGCTTCATTGTATCAACGCGATCTGCAGTTAAGCCCAGGTGATATGCATGCGGAGTTATCGGGTTCAGCGGATCAGTTTAAAGACTCTAAACGTGGTTTGATTCAGCAGCTACAAACACAAAAGCACAGAGTATTGATGGTAGGCGATGGCATTAACGATACATCAGCGCTGCGGGCTGCAGAGGTTAGCATGGTAATGAGCTATCCTGAAGGTCAGGATAATTTTCAACCTAAAGCGCATATCCGCATTTTGCATGGACGGGGAGTCATGTCGGTTTTGAAGGCAAAAGAGATTGCAGATTGTGCTATGTACTCGGTGTACCAAAATATTTGGTTGAGTTTGATTTACAATGTAGTTGCGGTATCGTTATCCAGCATATTATTGTTGGGGTTCGGTATTGTTCTGCATCCTGGGGTGGGAGCGGGGTTGATGGTTCTTCAAATTTGTTTGATCATGGTTAATGCGTATCGCTTATCCCAGCAACCCTTGCGCAGTGCGCAAATCTTAAAACGAGCGGGATTATTTCCTGAATCAACACCCCCAGTGGTGCAAGATCCTGGGGTTATGACGGGTTACTGTTCGATATAATTTGCACCAATCGTGCATTGGCTACCGCGTTGGGTTTGTTGACCTTCACCGTGACGTTTTTCACAGGGAATGTTGCTTTAATAAAGGCACTTACTTCTACTGCAACGGTTTCTATCAACTGAAATGATCGGGACGCCACGAACTCAGTGACGTGTTGACAAAGTGTCGCGTAATCAAGCGTATGCTCCAGATTATCTTGGCAGTGTTGAATATCAATTGGAATAATGAGATCTAACAGTAAGGGTTGCAGAATCTGCTGTTCCCAGGCGTGAACACCAATGTGCGTGGAAATTTTAAGATCGCCAATGTACAGTGTATCGATTTTACTCTCCAGTTTATGTAAGTAGCGCAACGGAATTCATCCTATAAAATTCCGAGAATAGTGCGGTAAGCCCCCAACAAAAAACATAAAACGAGTTGGCAATGGCGAAAGCTAAAAGGGATCATGCTACAACATCGGATGGATGACAACTGCTTTTTCTTAGATGAGGGTTGATGCGAGGATCCCCTTGGCTTTAGATTCGTCAAAAAATAAACTCGATGGATGAATCTATCGGTGCATGGTATAATTTTCTCTTTTTATGCGAATCGATCATGGATCTAAACGATAGTTTATTGCTCCGTGCGCTCCGCGGTCAGCCGGTAGGGCGTCCGCCTGTATGGCTGATGCGCCAAGCTGGACGCTACTTGCCCGAATATCGGCAAACACGCGCCAAGGCGGGTGATTTTTTGTCGTTATGTAAAACCAAAGAATGGGCCTGTGAAGTGACATTGCAGCCATTGCGCCGCTACGATTTAGATGCTGCGATCTTATTTTCTGATATTTTAACCATTCCGGATGCAATGGGTTTGGGATTATCCTTTGTTGAAGGAGAGGGGCCTTGTTTTGCCCATCCTCTTCGAGATGCAGCCAGTATTGATGCGTTGCGTGTGCCGGTCGCGGAAGACGATTTGAGTTATGTGATGGATGCCGTGCGCTTAATTCGCCAATCATTGCCAGCAAACATGCCTTTGATTGGGTTTGCTGGAAGCCCTTGGACCCTAGCCTGCTATATGATTGAAGGCGGTTCAAGTCGTGATTTTAAACGTGCTTTATGCTTGATGTACGAGTCTCCAGGGTTGATGCAGCGCTTACTCACGCAATTAACCGAGGCAGTTACCGATTATTTATTATCCCAAGTCAAGGCAGGGGTGTCGGCTTTGATGATTTTTGATACGTGGGGTGGGCTCTTATCCACCCACCATTATCAACAGTTTTCTTTAGCCTATATGACAACGATTGTACAACGCGTGCAATTGCATTACCCAGATGTGCCCATCATACTGTTTACCAAAGGCGGTGGGCAGTGGTTGTCCACCATGGCAGATAGTGGTTGCCAAGCAATTGGGTTAGATTGGACTTGTGATCTTGGGCGAGCGCGTCAACAAGTGGGACACCGCGTTGCATTGCAAGGCAATTTAGATCCGACTGTCTTGTTAACCTCACCCACATGTATTCGGCGTGAAGTGTATCGCGTGTTAACAGAATTTGGGTCTGGGTCGGGTCTTATCTTTAATTTAGGTCATGGGATTACCCCTGAGGTGCCGGTAGATAATGTGCAAGCGATGATTGATGCCGTTCATGAATTTAGTGAGGAAAACGGATGATTACGCAGAGCACGTTTAAGCCAGCTTGGTGGCTGAGGGGCGCGCATATACAAACATTAGTAGGCG
Organism: Legionellaceae bacterium; assembly: GCA_947504795.1. Classification (GTDB taxonomy): domain Bacteria; phylum Pseudomonadota; class Gammaproteobacteria; order Legionellales; family Legionellaceae. The sequence goes on along the minus strand of CANNJG010000033.1, from coordinate 9,048 downwards.
GTGGGGTGCGTCAAGTGGCGAGTCCTGTCAATCGTATGGAGCGCTTAGAATTACCCGATGGTGATTTTGTGGATTTAGCATGGGCTGATAAGCACCTTGAAGCTGACGCCCCCTTGGTCGTGATACTCCATGGTTTGGCGGGCAATTATCGTTCACCTTACATTGCTGCGCAAATGCGCCAATATCAACGTCTAGGTTGGCGTTCGGTGGTGATGCATTTTCGCGGTGCCAGTGGTATTCCCAATCGCTTACTGCGTGCTTATCATGCCGGCGATACTAAGGATTTGCATTATGTTTTACAAACGCTAGCCGAACGTGAACCTCGCACCAAAAAATGGTTACTAGGCTTTTCACTGGGCGCTAATGTCATTCTTAAATGGTTAGGTGAGCAGGGACAGCAAAATTGGGTGCACGCTGCTGTCAGTGTGTCTGCACCTTTAGCGCTGAACATCGCTGCCGATCGCTTGAATCAAGGGTTTTCTCGAATATATCAAGCCTACTTTTTGCGACAATTACGGAGCATGTTACGCCCTAAAATGAGGGGAGAGCCACAATATGCATCTTTACTCGAAGCGTTAGAGTCTGCACATTGTTTTTGGACGTTTGATGATACGATTAGTGCCCCTCTGCATGGCTTTGCGAATGCGCATGCCTATTACCATGAGTCGAGTGCTAAATCTTATTTAACTAAGATTGCTACGCCAACTCTCATCATTCATGCTGCGGATGATCCCATGATGACACAAGCGGTTATTCCAAATGATAGTGAATTATCTCCGCATGTGACCTTAGAGTTAAGTCCTCATGGCGGGCATCTTGGTTTTGTGAGTGGTAGTATTCCTGGAAGGCCTGTTTACTGGTTGGATCAGCGGATTCCTGCTTATTTTAACGGACACCGTGGCGTATAGTTTTCAGTTTTTGCCTGGCAGGTAGGTCCAAACACTTGAGATTTTATTGTTCCGTCCCCATATAGTCGTTTAACGTTATTGCAGGAGTATATTCATGAGTGAAAAATCGACCAAAGATTGGCAACAATTTCAAGAAGATCATGCCCACCTCGACGCCGAACAAGAAGAAGCCGATGCGCTTTTAGAGGACGAGGAAGCGGGTGAATGTACCGGGGGTGTTACGGAAGAATTAGAACATCTTTCTTACGAGGCATTAGAAGAAAAACTAACTCAAGCCGAGCAATTAGCCCATGAGAATTGGGATAAAGCAACCCGTGCTATGGCGGAAGTTGAAAATATACGCCGTCGTGCTGAGCGCGACGTGTCTCAGGCACATAAATATAGTTTGGAGCGTTTTGTAGATGGGGTATTGCCCGTTGTGGACAGCCTAGAACAAGCGTTGCAATTGGTGGATGAACATGCCGATCATGCGATGCATGAAGGGTTATCCTTAACCATGAAATTGTTTGTGAGTGTTTTAAGTAAATTTCAGGTCGAACAATTAGACCCTCTAGGGCAACCCTTCAATCCTCAGGAACACGAGGCAATGTCGATGCAAGAAGCAGAGGCACCTTCCTCCTCGATTATAATGGTGTTTCAAAAAGGATATAAACTCAACGATAGGCTTATTCGTCCGGCGCGTGTAGTTGTTGCGAAATAAAATGACAGGAGTGGCTTGAAAAGTTGAGATCATCCCCCATATGGGATGTTAAGCGTATGAAATTCTTTAGATTGGAGTAAACAAATGGCAGATATTATTGGTATCGACTTAGGTACAACCAACTCGTGTGTTGCAATTATGGAAGGTGGGAAACCGAAAGTTATTGAAAATAGTGAAGGGCAACGAACCACGCCTTCTATCGTTGCGTTTACTAAGGATAATGAAGTGCTGGTTGGGTTAGCTGCGAAGCGTCAAGCCGTCACTAATCCCACTGATACGCTCTATGCAATTAAACGGTTGATTGGACGTAATTTCGACGACACGGTTGTTCAAAAAGACATCAAGATGGTGCCTTACAAAATTGTTAAAGCCGATAATGGCGATGCTTGGGTATGTGTTAGAAATGAAAATAAAGCGCCACCACAAATTTCCGCGGAAGTATTGCGTAAAATGAAAAAATCGGCTGAAGATTATTTAGGTCGAGCTGTCACAGAAGCCGTGATCACGGTTCCTGCCTATTTCAATGATTCACAACGCCAAGCGACGAAAGATGCTGGGCGTATTGCGGGACTTGAAGTCAAACGTATTATCAACGAGCCCACTGCAGCGGCTTTAGCCTATGGGATGGATAAGAAACGCGGTGATTCTGTCATTGCGGTGTACGATCTGGGCGGTGGTACTTTTGATATTTCCATTATCGAAATTGCAGAAGTTGACGGCGAACATCAATTTGAAGTGCTAGCGACGAATGGTGACACCTTTCTGGGTGGCGAAGATTTTGATATGTCGCTGATTGAATACTTAGTGTCTGAGTTTAAAAAAGACACAGGCATTGATTTGCATCAAGATCCCTTAGCCTTACAACGCTTGAAAGAAGCCGCTGAAAAAGCCAAAATTGAACTATCCTCAGCGCAACAAACGGACGTGAATCTGCCTTACATTACTGCTGATGCATCGGGGCCAAAACATTTAAATATCAAACTCACGCGTGCTAAATTAGAATCTTTAGTAGAAAAATTAGTGGAACGCACGCTTCCTCCGCTGAAAACTGCCTTGAAAGATGCTGGGTTAACCGTTGCACAAATCAATGAAGTGATTTTGGTGGGTGGGCAAACACGGATGCCTATGGTGCAAAAGACGGTAGAAGAGTTTTTTGGTAAAGAGCCACGCAAAGACGTGAACCCTGATGAAGCGGTTGCGGTTGGAGCAGCCATTCAAGCGGCGGTATTATCGGGCGAAGTCAAAGATATTTTATTGTTGGATGTTACGCCTCTTTCTTTGGGTATCGAAACCCTAGGTGGTGTTATGACTAAACTAATTGACAAAAATACGACTATTCCGACTAAAGCCAACCAAGTATTTTCAACTGCCGACGATAGCCAAATGGCAGTAACCGTCCATGTGTTGCAAGGCGAGCGTGAGCAAGCGTCGGCTAATAAATCGTTGGGCCGTTTTGATTTGACTGATATTCCATTGGCACCACGTGGTGTTCCGCAAATTGAAGTGACTTTCGATATTGATGCTAACGGTATTTTAAATGTATCTGCTAAAGATAAGGCAACGGGCAAAGCGCAATCTATCGTGATCAAAGCGTCGAGTGGATTGAGTGACGAAGAAGTGGACGCGATGGTTAAAGATGGGCAGTCTCATGCGGAAGAAGATAAGAAATTCAAAGAATTAATTGACGTCCGTAATCATGCGGATAGTTTACTTCACAGCACCGAAAAATCATTAAAAGATTTGGAAGGCGAGCTTTCTGATGATGAGAAAAAAGGGATTGAGACAGCTGTTGCTGATTTGAAAGAAGCGATTAAATCAAATGAAAAAGCGCAGATCGAAGAAAAATTATCAGTTTTAACCAATGCGTCTTCAAAAATGGCAGAGCGGGTCTATGCGAAAAAGGCTGCGAGTGAATCTGCGCAAGCCCAAGCAACGCAGCCAGAAGATATTGCTGCCACACCCGATTCTAACGGGGTTGTGGATGCTGAGTTTGAAGAAGTGAAAGACGATAAGTAGGACAATATCCCGTCTTTGTCAGTACAGCGAAGCAATCCAGGGTGGTGAGAATCGAACTCTGGATTGCTTTTTTGCGTGCGCAAAGACGGCATTTTTATTTGTTTAACAAGTGAGTACTGAATGCAGCAGCGAGATTATTACGAATTATTAGGTGTCAATCGTGGCGCTTCTGAGTCTGATATCAAAAAAGGTTATCGCAAGATGGCGATGAAATATCACCCGGATCGTAATCCTGATGATAAAGAAGCTGAAGAACATTTTAAAGAAATCCAAAAAGCTTATGCTGTTTTATCCGATAGCCAAAAACGTGCGACTTACGACCAATTTGGTCACGCAGGCGCTGATTCCTCGGCGGCAGGTGGATTTGGCGGGTTTTCAGGCGGCGGTTTCGGGGATGTTTTTGGCGATATCTTTGAAAATATATTTTCTCAGGGCCAATCAGGCGGGCGGCAGTCGCGCGCGCAACGCGGTGCAGATTTGCAGTATAACGTTCAATTGACCCTCGAAGAAGCAGCTATTGGTAAACAAATTGAAATTACAGTGCCCCGCCACGCATCGTGTAAAACATGCGATGCAACAGGGGCGAAAAAAGGGTCTAAACCTAAGGCTTGCGAAACTTGTAATGGAATTGGGCAAGTTAGAATGCAGCAAGGCTTTTTTTCGATTCAACAAACTTGCCCAAGCTGTCAAGGCGTGGGTCAAGTCATCGTTGAACCTTGCGGGAGTTGCCATGGTTCTGGGCGAGTCCGCGAAAGTAAAAAACTCACTGTTAAAATCCCTGTAGGCGTCGATAATAATGATCGCGTGCGCTTGACGGGTGAAGGAGAAGCAGGTGTGCATAGCGGACCTGCGGGTGATTTATACGTACAAATCGCTGTAAAAAAACATGCTATTTTTGAACGCCATGATAAAGATCTCGTGTGTGAAGTTCCCATTGATTTTGCGATAGCTGCTTTGGGTGGCGATATTGAAGTGCCTACGTTGGAAGGACGTGTAACCTTAAAGATTCCTGCTGAAACCCAAACAGGAAAATCATTTCGTTTACGCGGTAAGGGGATGCAATCCGTTCGCACCCAAGGCAAAGGCGACTTGATTTGTCGGGTTATGGTAGAGGTCCCGGTACAGTTGAGCAAGGAACAAAAAGAGCTATTGGAAGCTTTTCAGAGTGCATTGAACGATAGTAAAAGAAGTCATTCACCGCGGGCGAGTTCGTGGTTTGACGGGGTTAAAAAATTTTTTGAAGACATGAAATTTAATGATTAAAACGACCGGGATCTTTGATCCAACAGCTTGGCTGGTGCTAGCGGATGGCACGATACTACAAGGACAGTCTATCGGTGCCGAGGGTGAGCAGGTCGGGGAATTGGTCTTTAATACGTCCATGACCGGCTATCAAGAAATGTTGACGGACCCGTCCTATGCGGGTCAATTGATTACGTTAACCGCCGCGCACATTGGTAACGTCGGTTGTAATGATGACGATAGTGAGTCGGATCGTGTTTGGGCATCAGGCTTAGTGGTCCGCCATCCCCCCTCCTTATCAAGTAACTTTCGCGCTCAGTATGATTTTTCACCATGGCTAAAACAGAACAGCGTTGTCGCTATTGCAGGTATTGATACACGAGCATTGACCCATCGATTACGTCAAGAAGGAGCTATCGCTGCGTGTTTAACAACGAATGGATCGCAATTGGACCGCGCTCAGCAGCGTGCTGCAACCTATCCTGGTTTAAGGGGTGTGGATTGGGCGAAAGTTGTATCCTGTCAAACGATCCAACGTTGGGAAAAGGGGCAGGGTTCTTGGGGTGCCGGGCAGACATCGCAGCGGCGTCACGTAGTGGTGCATGATTTTGGGGTTAAACAAAGTATTTTACGTATTTTATATGATTTGGGGTGTGCCATTACCGTGGTGCCGGCAACAACCTCTGCAGCTGAGGTACTGGCGTTACAGCCTGATGGAATTGTTTTGTCGAATGGCCCTGGGGATCCGGCTGCGTGTACGTATGCGATTGCGGCAGCCCAAGTGTATTTGCAAGAAGCAAAACCTGTCCTCGGTATTTGTTTAGGGTTCCAAATTTTAGCCCTTGCGTGCGGGGCGCGCGCGTTAAAAATGAGTTATGGACACCATGGTGCTAATCACCCAGTGATGGATTTAACCGCAACGAAACGGGTTTTTATTACGAGTCAAAATCATGGGTTTGCAATTGATGAAGCCAGTTTACCGGATGATTTGGTTGCAACGCATCGATCCTTGTTTGATAAAAGTTTACAAGGTATTATTCATAAGTCCAAGCCGGCGATTGGTTTCCAAGGTCATCCTGAAGCGAGTCCTGGACCCCATGATATACACGTCATATTTGAACGATTCATGGATTATATGAGTGTTTAATGTTCATTTTATAAATTTACAAGGAGTACCATTTTTATGAGCTTATCAAATGTATTTACTTCTGAATCCGTTGCCGAGGGTCATCCGGACAAAATCGCTGATCAGATTTCTGATGCCATTTTAGATGCCATCTTAACTCAAGATCCGCATGCGCGTGTGGCATGCGAAACGTTTGTTAAAACTGGTATGGTTTTAGTCGGTGGCGAAATTACAACGAATGCTTGGGTTGACGTCGAAGGGATTGCGCGAGGGGTCATAAAGGATATTGGCTATAACAGTTCGGCGATGGGTTTTGACTGGGAGTCTTGCGCGGTATTATCAGCGATTGGAAAGCAATCAGTCGATATTGCAAGAGGCGTAGACAACAATCAAACTAAACAGTTAGGCGCGGGCGATCAAGGGATGATGTTTGGTTATGCTTCCCGGGAAACAGACAAGTTAATGCCGGCTCCGATTGCGTACGCCCACCGTCTTATGGAGCGCCATGCGCTTTTGCGTAAGGATGGCACATTACCTTGGTTGCGTCCGGATGGGAAATGCCAATTAACTTTGCGTTATGAAAATGGCAAGCCCGTTGCCGTGGACACCGTCGTGTTTTCAACCCAACATTCCGATGATATCCGTCATGAAGACTTAGTTAAACAAGTGCGTGAGCAGATCATCAATCCTATTTTGCCCGCGGAATGGTTATCGTCGGCAACGCGATTCTTTATTAATCCAACCGGTCGTTTTGTGATTGGTGGACCTTTAGGGGATTGTGGACTGACTGGGCGTAAAATTATTGTTGATACGTACGGTGGGATGGCACGCCACGGGGGCGGCTGCTTCTCGGGGAAAGATCCTTCAAAAGTGGATAGATCTGCGGCCTATGCTGCGCGCCATGTGGCAAAAAATATTGTAGCAGCGGGCATCGCTGATAAATGCGAGATTCAGGTTTCCTACGCAATTGGGGTGGCGGAGCCCACGTCTATTCATGTCGAAACGTTTGGCACCTCAAGACTCGATAACAAAAAAATCATTGAATTAATTCATGAACACTTTGATTTGACACCGCAAGGGATTATCGACCATCATCAACTGTTACGTCCCATTTATCGACAGACCGCTTCTTATGGGCATTATGGTCGTGATAATTTTCCATGGGAAAGAACAGACAAGGCCGCTGACTTGAAGAAAGCGATTAATAACACAGCTAATAGTAGGGATGATATATGTCTATCGTAATGCATAAACCAGTTCAAGTTAAAGATTATAAAGTGGCCGATTTGTCGTTGGCTTCTTGGGGTCGCAAAGAAATTGCGATTGCTGAAACCGAAATGCCGGGGTTAATGGCTTTGCGGCAGGAATTTGGTAAGCAACAACCGTTACGCGGGGCACGCATAGCAGGGTGTTTGCATATGACGATTCAAACCGCAGTTTTGATTGAAACCTTGATTGCTTTGGGTGCCGAAGTCCGATGGTCTTCTTGTAATATCTTCTCGACCCAAGATCATGCGGCATCGGCGATTGCGGAAGTTGGTATTCCTGTTTTTGCTTGGAAAGGTGAATCGGAAGAAGAATATTGGTGGTGTGTTCAGCAAACGATTCAAGGGCCTAATGGTTGGACTCCGAACATTTTACTCGATGATGGCGGTGATTTGACGCAAGTGGTACATGAACAATATCCGCAATTATTGGCGGATATTAAGGGTGTTTCGGAAGAAACGACAACGGGGGTTGCCCGGTTATATGACATGGCAAAAAATGGCATCTTAAAAATGCCGGCTATCAATGTGAACGATTCGGTCACCAAATCAAAATTCGATAATTTATATGGGTGTCGCGAATCGTTGTTGGATGGGATTAAACGTGCAACCGACGTCATGATTGCTGGAAAAGTTGCGATTATTTTGGGATTTGGCGATGTTGGCAAGGGATCTGCCCAGGCATTACGTGGCCAAGGAGCTACGGTCTATATCGCTGAGATTGATCCGATTTGTGCACTACAAGCGGCTATGGAAGGGTACCGCGTGGTGACCTTAGAAGATGTGGTCCATCAAGTAGATATCGTTGTTACTGCAACGGGTAATAAGCACGTGGTGACCACTCAGCATATGTTGGCGATGAAAAACCAAGCCATTTTATGCAATATTGGCCATTTCGATTCAGAAATTGATATTCAGTCGTTACGCGCCTACACATGGGAAAATATCAAACCTCAGGTGGATCATGTGATTTTCCCAAATGGTAAACGGATTATTGTTTTAGCCGAAGGGCGTTTGGTCAATTTGGGTTGTGCAACAGGCCATCCTAGCTTTGTTATGTCGGCTTCTTTTACGAATCAAGTTTTGGCACAGATTGAGCTTTTCACAAAATCAAAACAATACGACCATCAAGTTTACGTGTTACCTAAACATTTAGACGAAAAAGTGGCAAGACTGCATCTTGACCGTATTGGCGCTAAATTGACGCTACTCACAGAAGAGCAAGCGGATTATATTCGTGTATCAGTGGATGGTCCTTATAAAGCCGATACTTATCGATATTAAGTTCTAGTGGTCTGTCGATAAAGCTCCTTTCTAGTTAAGAGCTCAGCATTATCGACAGACATTCATCCTAATTTTGAACAATTTGCATCAGCTAATACCTGGATTTGAAATTTTAGCATTGCTTGCTATAATTAAAATACAAATTGATTAAAATTCGGTGATTACTGTGAATGTAAGTGAATTAAACCCGGATTCCGCAGTAAACTCATGAATAAAATTCCCAGTATGGTTTTCCTAAGCAGTTAAGTATTATTTTTTGCCTATCAATAATATTTGTAACCACCGCGGTGATTTTATCAATGATCAATACGCTGATTCCTTGAAAACAGAAAAATACCCATCTTGCTGTAGGTCGCTGTGTTGGTTTTTTCATCATGTCTGGAAAAAATGCATTTGTTTCGTAAGTGTTCGGAGAAATACACCTACAAATCAAAAATAAGAACCGTCAAGCTATCAACCTTTAAGAAAGGTGGGGTAGTCGATGTTGAAATCAGGTCAAGCTTACTG
>CANNJG010000032.1 GCA_947504795.1 Legionellaceae bacterium | reverse complement strand
GTTTGCTCATTGGGCATCGGGAATAAAGGGTGCGTTTGCTTAACAAGAGCGGTATGAATCGAGAGGTTCACGTAGCGTTCTGTGAGAGGCTGGAGGGGAAGTTCCTCCGGTCTACTCGACCTTGACCTTACTTGGATAATTGATTTGATCTATTTCTTAATTTCGTTAGATCTTTTTCTTGGAGCGGACAGATTGATTTAATATAAATCATGTTAATTGAAAATTATGGGGAATTTGCTGCGGAATATAGGGTGTAAACACGGTTATTGTTGCGATTGTTTGGAGCAAATTATTAATCTATCCCCGATCCAATCTCATGCTCGCGAGTAAATTGTCAACAGATCCTAGAATATGATATACAATCCTTTCGTGTGCTACCGCACAGGTGTACAACGGAGATAGGGATGTTACAAAAAGAAAAGTCGTGCTTACTGCTCATTGATGTTCAAGAAAAATTAGCGCCGCATGTGTTGGATACTGATAATTTGGTTGCAAATTGTCAATGGTTAATGCGACTTGCCAGTGAGTTAGATGTTCCTATGGTGGTCAGTGAGCATTATCGTCAGGGTCTGGGAGCAACAATTGAGCCGTTACGCAAACTGATGCCTGGTCAAACCGATATCAATAAACTTCATTTTTCATGTTTTCGCGATCCGGTGTTCCAAAGGCATTGGCAAACCATTAATCGAAAGCAAGTTGTGATTGCAGGGATTGAAACGCATGTATGTGTTTTGCAAACAGCATTGGATTTCTATGCTGCGGATGTCGATGTGTTTGTTGTAGTCGATGCGGTGAGTAGTCGCACAGAACTCGATTATCGGTATGCATTAGAACGGATGCAACAAGCTGGGGTGCGCCTAGTTACTAGAGAAATGGTTTTTTTTGAGTGGATAGGACAAGCAGGGACGACGGTTTTTAAATCTTTGAGTAAGGCTTTTATTCCTCGTGCTTAATTAAGGATTACATTATGGATATTAAAGGACAAGTCGCATTGGTTACGGGTGGTTCCTCTGGCATGGGTAAGGCTACGGCTGTGGCACTTGCTGAGCGGGGGGCGCGCGTTATTATTTGGGATAAAAATATTGCACTGGCAACCGGGGACGCGATTGCTTGTGATGTAAGCTCAGAACAAGAGATTGAACAAGCCTTGCAGCAAACGCTCGAACGTGTCGGTATTCCACGGATTTGTATCAATTGTGCAGGCGTTGCGCCGGCTCGACGCATGGTGAATAAACAAGGGGCGATGCCCTTGCAAGAATTTAAGCGTGTCATCGATATCAATTTGGTCGGGACATTTAATGTGATGCGCGTGGTGGCGGCGGCGATGATAACCCTCGATGTTTTACCAGGTTCTCAAGAGCGGGGCGCATTCATCAATACAGCATCGGTTGCAGCTTATGAAGGTCAAATCGGACAGTCTGCTTATGCGGCGTCGAAAGGCGGTGTGGTGGCTATGACATTGCCTATCGCACGCGAATTAGCGAGCCAAAGTATTCGCGTGAATACCATAGCGCCTGGTTTTATCGCCACGCCAATGTTATTGGGAATGCCGCAAGAAGTTCAAGATAATTTGGCGGCTACGATGTTGTTTCCCAAACGCTTGGGTCGACCTGATGAATTCTCCGCATTGGTGATTCATATTCTGGAAAATGTGTTGTTGAATGGTACGGTGATACGGTTAGATGGCGGTGTGCGCATGCAGCCATAACCTGTTGATAGCATCAATAAAGGACAGCGTATTGGTGATCGTCAGCAAGCCATTCCTATGATAGGGATGGCTGCGCTTGATGGACAACTATAATGGGCTGCGTTGCTAAACTTCAGGCTCCAACTCAGGCAAGGGAATATTTGTAAACGCTAACATCTCACTGGCAATAAGCTTAGGGTTTACTTGATAACGCTGATCATTCAGCAATTCTTTGATAAATCGTATTTTATTTTCATTTTGCGTTGTTTCATGCAAAACCGATCTCATTAAGGTTGTGACTTGTTGACGTGATTCGGTGAAATCTAAACGTTCACCCAACGGAAGCGGTAACCCGGCACCTGATTGTAGTTTTTTTGGGCAATTTGAGCTCGATTTTTTGCGCATTTTTCACTCCTGGTTTATAATACTCCCGAACCTATCGGCAGCCAATCGAAAAACTTTAGGAGAATTTCATGTTTTTTTCGCAACAATTATTTGCGGATGCTCAAACACTTATTCCCGGAGGCGTCAATTCTCCCGTACGTGCGTTTCGAGGTGTTGGTGGGGATCCGATTTTCTTTAAACAAGGGAAGGGCGCCTATCTGACGGATGTTGATGACAAATGCTATATCGATTATGTTGGATCTTGGGGGCCTTTAATTCTAGGACATTGCCATCCAGCTGTGGTGTTTGCCCTTATGGAGCAAGCGCAATTGGGAGTAAGTTTTGGTGCGCCGACGGATCTTGAAATTAAATTAGCAAAAAAAATCATCTCATTAATGCCCTCGATCCAGCAGATTAGAATGGTCAACTCCGGAACAGAGGCGACGATGACAGCAATTCGTTTGGCGAGAGGCTATACCCAAAAATCAAAAATCATTAAGTTTAATGGTTGCTATCATGGACATAGTGATTCTTTATTAGTGAAAGCAGGCTCCGGATTATTGACACTCGGGATCCCTTCTTCGTTGGGGATTTTAACCCATACGGTTGAATATACGTTAACTGCAAATTTTAATGATTTAGACGCCGTTGCTCAGTTATTTGAGCATCATCGCGATGATATCGCTGCCATTATTGTAGAACCGATTGCGGGCAACATGGGCTTTGTATTACCTAAACCTGAATTTCTGCAAGGATTGCGCGACCTATGCGATGCGTATGGCGCGGTTCTGATTTTTGATGAAGTGATGACTGGGTTTAGAGTGGCTTTAGGGGGCGCTCAGGCGTTATATGGCGTCACACCGGATCTCACTACGTTAGGTAAAGTGATTGGGGGTGGGTTGCCTGTAGGGGCCTTAGGTGGGCGCGCGGAGATTATGGCCCTATTGGCTCCGTTAGGTGGGGTCTATCAAGCAGGGACCTTATCCGGTAACCCTTTAGCCATGGTGGCAGGATTAGCAACGCTCACTGAAGTAGAAAAGCCAAATTTTTATACGCAGTTGAGTGCGATGAGTGAGGCATTGATTCGTGCTTTAGAGGACGTATGCAGCACGCTAAACGTTCCATTTTTGGGACGTTCCATAGGCGGTATGTTTGGGTTTTGTTTTACACAACTAGAAAGTGTTACCGATTATGCAGATGTAGCAGCCTCGGATGAAGCCTTGTTTAAACGATTTTATCATGGCATGCTGCAACAAGGCATCTATTTCGCGCCCTCGTTGTATGAAGCAGGCTTTCTATCGAGTGCGCATCAAATCAACGAGATTGAAAAGACACAGGCGGCAGCAGCGGCAGTATTGGCCTAGGTTTGAGTCAATTCTGCCGCTGCGGTCGTTATTTCAGCGTCAAATCTGCGTCATTCCAGACACCGCATGGAATCCAGCGTCAACGTGTACCACTTCACCGGTAATACCTGAAGCTAATGAAGAACTGAGAAATGCTGCAGTATTACCCACTGCTTCAATGGTAATATTGCGCTGAAGCGGTGTGACGCCAGCGTAAGCGTTAAGTAATTTTCGAAAATCTTTAATGCCTGCTGCTGCTAACGTTCTGATAGGACCGGCTGAAATCGCATTGACGCGAATACCCCGTGGTCCTAAACTCGCTGCTAAATATCGGACGGCTGCTTCTAAACTTGCTTTTGCGATACCCATGACATTGTAATTGGGTACTACTTTTTCGGCACCGTAATACGTTAAGGTTAGTATTGATCCCTGGGTGTCTTGCATCATAGGCAGGGCGGCTTTAGCTAATGCTATTAAACTATAGGCAGAGATATCATGGGCGATACGAAAGCCTTCACGGGTTGCTTTGTCTACATAATCACCCGCTATTTGATCAGCAGGGGCAAACGCTACCGAATGGATAATGGTATCGATATGTTGCCAATGTTTTTGCAAATGTGTGAATACCTGTGCAATCTCAGCATCGCTCGACACATCACAGGCGCAAGTCAGTTTCGACTCAAACTCTTTGGCCATGAGATCAACGCGTTCTTTTAGTTTGTCATTTTGATAGGTGAAGGCTAATTCGGCGCCTTGTTCATAACAAGCTTTAGCAATACCATAAGCAATAGAGCGGTTAGAAACCAAGCCCACAATCAGTATTTTTTTGCCTTTTAAAAATCCCATATTAGTCTCCTAATTCTGATGCTGCCAAAAGTTCACGCATTTTAGCTTTGATCATATCGATAGCAATGCGATTTTCACCACCACGCGGGACAATAATGTCGGCATAGCGACTGGAAGGTTCAATAAATTGTAAATACATAGGCCGCACAGTGGTTTCATATTGATGTAATACCGACTCCACTGTGCGATGACGCTCAACAACATCCCGCATTAGACGGCGGCTGAGACAGACATCTAAGGGCGCTGACATAAAAATACGGATATCCATCAAATCACGGAGAATTTTTTCACTAAACAACAAAATGCCTTCCAAAACAATAATAGTGTGTTGACCAATCGTGCGTTTTTCAGGTAATCGTAGGTGCTTAGAGTGCGAATAAATGGGGATTTCAACGGATTGACCGCTTTGCAATGAGCGCAAATGCGTGCACAGCAATTCATGATCAAAAGAATCAGGATGGTCGTAATTAATGGCTTCACGTTCTTCGAATTTCAAATGACTGTTGTCTTTGTAATAAGCATCCTCTGAGATGACAACGACGCGATCCGACCCAAGCTCGTTCACAATGGTATTGGCTAACAAACTTTTTCCTGAAGCGGAAGGCCCTGCAATTCCAATGATAATCGCTTGTTTGTTCATAGATTTGCTTAAAAAATAGATTGCCAGATAGTAAGACTTTTTGTAGGTAACTGCAAGCCCTGAGTAAAGCCTTAAAAAAAATCATCCGGACTTACGCAGAATCCCGATCCCCACACTAAATCCTAAATTCGCTTCGACCTTGGGGTTTTGCGCAAGTCCTGTTCATAAATTCCCGCCAATCAAAAATATTGAGAAAAATAGAGGTATTTAAAGTCCAGTTAAATTGGCCTTGCCCGCGATACCGTCCACATTTACATTACGCAGCCTTCCGATTGGCCACTATTTTCAAGGTTGGTTTCGAAACTGAAGGTAAGTTTCGTAGAAGATACGTCAGCAAATCTCGTGGTTTTTGGTTGAAAAATCGCTCGGCCGCAGTTATTTTATCTTGCCTCTTTATGTAGTAATTACGGATAACGGTCAAAGCTCCTAGTTTTCTATCACTCAAGTGGTGCAATCCATGGTGCCGCAGAGACAGATACCCATTTCGTCCTTCAAGACAGCTGCTTGAACGCTGAAATAATTTAGCACATTATTTAGCGACTTCCGTCAATTGTTCTTGTTCCTCTTCGGTCAAAGACAACCAATTAGGATCTTCTTGTAAATCAGTACCTAAGCGTTCTGATTGCAGTTTGATTGCTTGGCGAAGCTCCGCTGTTTTAGTTTTCCGACTTCATATCGCCAGGCAATATATGAAAATCAATTGGCTTTGAACCAACAGCTCAGTCGCGGTTGAAAGCGACATGGTTTCCAAAACTCCCTGCACCCTCAACCAGAAAAAATTCATCGTCAATACCTTCTATTGATAAAGGTTTTTATTTTTTAGGCATCAACTATCTGGAGACGCAACCTCTGGATGGCACCAACGTCACACAGAGCTCCATTGAACAACTCATTAAAAATAATACTGAACATTATTTGACCATAATGGGGGGGGGGGAGGGCAGTTCGTCGGTGGTTTTTTCATATGAATTCTGAGCAAAAAATATCGTTCCGCATGCTAGAACGTTACGAAATGCACGCGAACAAGTTAAACAAATGGTTAATGATAGTGTTTCTCCCCACCGAATCAAGAGTGACTTGCGTCGTTGAGGCTCGTGGTGGTTAGGTCGTCACAAAGTTGGCAGTATCAAGAATTATTAGAATGGTTTTTACACGCGTGTCGAGATTCTAAGGTGGTGCAAATTACAATCGCACTTCTTCAAGAATCTATTACACCAATCCTAATTGACTTGTAGGCCGGCTTAGATTTTCACGCGACTGCGTAAGATCGGCGATTCTCACTTCATCAAGATGGCGGACAGCCGCCAAATCAACCGCAAAGTGGTGCGGCTCCCTGCCGCCATACAGGTAGCAGCAGTCCCGTTCCCGAATTAATGCAAAATCGAAACCGAGACCCGAAGAAGGTGAAGAAAGGGGGAACCAAGATTTAATATTTGTAACGTAATTATAAAAAGTAAGCACTCTCGGCAGAGCTTCCTCAGCAAAAGAAGGCAGGGGGTCAAACGACCGGTCTGGTCTACAATATTCGTGGGCAACGTGCGCTGGTACATCCCGTTGCGCCTTGCCAACTTTCATCCAAGCTTCTTCTTGATCCCATTTATCATAGTTCGTCACATAAGTATCCAATGCTGTAATCAATGAGTGGAAATCAAATTTTAATTGGTTAATGAGTTTTTCAGCGGGTGATGTGATAAAAAATGATGCTATGAAGAACACAGGATAAGTTACATAGCTGAGTAATTGAAAATATGCAAAACACACTGGCATCAAGCTGCGTACTTTTTGCTGTGCCAATTCTTTTTTAAGTTGTTCATACTCAGTTGCTGTAAACGAGAGGGTTTGATAATTGTCTTGCGTGGCAGTGTTAAGTTTATCACTGCCTTGACCTAGCAGCGCTTTCAAATGATGAAATTCATCAATCGTTAAGTTTTTTAATATAAAACTCATGTCGTAATGGGCATTTTTATACGCTACTCCGTGTTGTTGATAAGCCAACCCCTCACGCTCTATCTCATTAATTTTGTCTAACAGTTGCCGCTTGGTTTCATCATCCATATGGCTTTCTAACATCCGACGCATGTGTGTATCTTTATCCCACCAAGCTTTTTCATATGCTGTGCAATGATAAGTTCGTTCTGAGTAATCAGTAAAGTGAGCAGGTGCTCTAAGTAAGGCTTGTTTGTCCTCAGATGCTTCTAATATGGCGTGAGCTTCCTTTTGCTTACCTTTCGCCACAGCATCATAAATTACCCCAGAAAGCACTTTTTTCCATGGCAAATCTGGCCTTGCTTCCATCTTAGCCATCAATGCATCTAATTCGATATCAACGGTGACAACAGGTTCGTTATGAGGTGAGATAAGTGCTGGGTGCTGGCATGCTTCTTGACGTATCTCATGAAAATAGTCTTGGTCGGATGCGTTTAAGTTTAAATTTGCAAAAAGAATCAGATTCGCTAAATCCGTGCACATGATACCATCATGATATTCAACCGGCGCGTTTTCACCACGAGCTTTGGTATCTCGTATCAAATAATCATCGCGGTGTACATTTTCTTTCGTAGCACTCACACTTCGGTAAGTGGTATTGAAGAGTTTAACAATGTCTGCTTTGTCAGTGGTTGTTAATGGTTGTGATAATCTAAAATTCCACCAATTCGCATCAAAAAATGTGAAAATCGCCTGCTCCACATCAGCGCCAGCCTCAAGTGCCTCTGCGACTTCTTCTACCAATACTCGACTTAAATCAGGCGAGCTATCAAAAATCGCCCCAAAGTTTGCTTGACTGCGACCATTTATATGACAACTCGCTGTCATCACGCCCAGATAAAATTGGGTTAAAATCGATAAACGCTCAGCCTTCATGGTTTTATCAGCCACCGTTTCAAGGTAAAAGGGTGAGCCAGGAGCGCGCATCCATATATTATTGTGTGCACATATCCATATATTTAACAGCGCATCAATATATTCTCCAGGCGTCGTATGATGATTAAAACCCATATACTCATCGACATGTTGTTTATCAAGAACGACGTCCTGAGGAGGGTGTTTTTGTTTAAAGTAATTCTCAAAGCTAGTATCATAGAACTCGTTTTTAAGATCCGTATCGATACCCCATAACTGAAATCGCTCCTCACATTTTTGTTTTAAAGCCTGCTTGATAACCTCAAAAGTTGGATGGGGTGGTAGTGATTGCAATACCTGCGTCGCAAGGTCAGTTTTTTCTAAATTAAGGGTAGGAAAAACGTAGTGCATTTCATTGAACAAAGCAGATAAAGGCGTACCCCAGGTATCATTCCTTCGATTCATGGTAAAAACCGGTTTCACGACCTTGGATAATGAGTCTTGTGCTTTGGGTCGTAGTTGAATGTTATAGATATTACTGGGTTTAGAGCGAAATAGATCGACTACTTGCTCGTAGTCACTTTGCATGCCGATGAGCGCTGCAAGGTACCGATTGATTTGTGCTAATCGCACTTCTTTGGCTTGCCGCTGCGCATCACCTTCCTTTAGCAATAAAATATGAATCTCAAGTATCTGTTTGTATCGCTCCAACTCACCCACCGCACCACTACCAAAAAATGATCTTCTCTGCTCGTCTGCTCTACAGGTATTGGCCGTGCTGATTTCTTCTGTTCCCTCGATTAGGGACGCGCGTAGATGGACGTGATTGGTTGCAGAAGTATTACGGATGTAACGAAAATTACTCGGTTCGTTCAAAGGAATGGGCATAATCTATTGTCATTTTCTATTCAGAATGCCATTATTATATCATAATTCGAATATGATCAAAATAGAGTCTTTTTGTTTTTTTCTGAAGTAAATTTGGGCTAGCGTATTAAATATCTTTAGAGAGGATCCCTACTAAAATCCGACGCCGATTATTTCAAAATCTATAATTTGGTTATTTTAATGCACATGGACGGTGTGGCGGTCTAGGCCGTTAAATTGGTTTCAAAAATACGTCAAGATTCGGTGTTTGTTGCATGCGGTGTTGATAGACAACATAAAATGAGATGATGTTCTTTAGGTAGTTTCTGGTTTCTTGCCAAGGTAATGTTTCGATCCAAATGTCGGTATCGTTGGGTGGATGATGCTTTATCCAATAGGTCACTTGTTTCGGTCCTGCATTATAGGCGGCCAGCATCAGCAAAGGATGGGCTTTGAATTGTCGTTTTAATTGCTGTAAATACGCAACGCCGATATGGATGTTTTTTTCTGAAGAAAATAAATCTTGCGCATTAGTAAAAGGGATATGTTCCTGTTTGGCAATTAGGGCGGCGGTTCTGGGTAATAGTTGCATTAAGCCGCAGGCACCTGCCGGAGAGCGAATGGTTTCTGAAAAAATGCTCTCTTGACGGATGGTTGCAAAAATCAGTGCAGGTTCAATCTGATATTGATCTGCAAAACGTTGAATGAGTGATCGATAGACTAAAGGAAATCTCAGAGAAAGTTGATTATAAAGCGTTTCATCTTGCGTACTCATATGGGCTGCTTTTCCATACCATTGCAATTGCTCGGCTATCCAATACACCAGCGCGTCTCTTTCCGGTTTCGATAATTCTAGGCTAAAGTCATTCAAAAGATGCGTTGCAGCAAGCGTCTGTTTTTGGGTTATATATAAGTCTGCTAAAAGATCGGTAATAGGTTTATAAGGGTCTAATGGGGCGAGCGATAACGCAGTGGTTTCTTCTTGAAAATGTGGGATTTTACCGATACGCACACTGGCTAAAAAGCCATAGTACGTGCGATATAAGGCCAAAGCTTGATAAAGCCGCGTTGCCTCTTGATGTTGTCCGAGTTGATCTAAGGCTCGAGCGCGCCAATATTGCCAACTTTGCTCAAGTTGGCGTTGCGGTAGGGATGTTAGTTGTGCAACATTTTTCCATTTTTGATGGGCTAACGCGTACCGAATTTCCCAATCACGTAAGGAGTCGCTGGTATATTCAGGTTTGACTTGTTGTAACCATTGTGGAGCGTCGGCCTTATTCCGCATGGCTTGATAGAACGCTAGGTAAGCAAGAAACTGTTGCTGTTGCTCGACATTTAACATGTTTTTGTTGAGCATCTTGTGCCATACCGGTATCACTGCCTTATTTTGCCGTGACACCATTAACTTTAATCCATAGAGTGCAATATCACTATGTAAATCACCAGGGGGAAGTAGGGTTATGTTTTTGGGTTTTTGGGAAATTTGAATGAGCAATGTTGCTTCTCGCGCACGCTTAGGTCCGGATTGTTGAAGTAGGCTGAGGGCTAATCCGGCGTTATTGTGGTGTAAGGCTAATCTAACGCGTTCGTCGATTTGCTCCTGACTGAATGCATGATGGTTCAATAATTCATTGAATAAAGTATTGCAGGGTTTGGAGTTGATAGTCGGATCTGACCATAAGGGTAAGATTCCAGTGAGGGCTGCCTGGATTTGGTTTGTACGGTACAGTGCTAATTGTGCATAGCAGCGTAAGTCACGATCCGCTGTTTCGCGATAATAATGATTGAAGTTCACCCAATCCTCAGATTTTGCCAATTGATAGAGCCATTTGGCGCGTAATTTTTGAGTTAAAGGCGTGTCGGGCTCTATAAAAGCCAGGAATTCTGGGTCTGGGATCGTCGGCAAGGCTTGTGTCCATCGCCAATAGGTCATAAATTTAGTTAAGTACGGGTGGGTTATATCTGAGGGGTCGGCTGTGAGAACGGCTGCATAAACCAAGCTTAAACTGAATAACAGCGCACGCATGCCGCGGCGCTTAACCAGGGTGTTTTTGGGCATGCATGGCTCGATTACGCAAGGATTCAATGGTATGACGATAGTCCGCATTTTGAAATATAGCCGAACCTGCAACAAACTGAGTAGCTCCTGCTTGGGCTAACTCAGCAATATTATCGAGCGTAATGCCACCATCTACACAAATCGATAGATGAGGGTACTGTTGTTTAATTTGGGAAATTTTAGGCATCATGTCTGTAATTAAGCCTTGTCCCGCAAATCCTGGATTAACGGTCATCACCAATACGAAGTCTAGCTGGTGATGCGTCCATTGCAAACAGTCTAGGGATGTTCCCGGATTTAAAGCGAGTCCTACTTGACAACCTAATTCGCGAATCAGTTGTAAACTTCGATTGACATGCAAACTGGCATCTGGGTGAATACTGAGTCGACTGGCACCCGCTTGGGCAAAATCCGAAATGAGGGTATCTACCGGGGTTGTCATTAGATGGACATCAATCGAGGTCGTTGGAAAGCGTTTATGTAAGGCCGCACAGACGTTGGGGCCAAACGTTAAGTTCGATACATAATGATTATCCATCACGTCTAAATGAAGGTAATCCGCACCGGCTTTGATCAATGCGCTGACTTCTGCTTCTAAACACAGGAGATTGGCCGACAATAGAGAGGGTAATATGGGGTAGAGATTAGCCAAGGTCGATTGCGCCATTAAAAGATACCATGATTGAGAGAAGTTTAGTTTGTTGAGTAAAGCTTGCGGTGCTCGTCGTATACGATGAAACTGTATCCACTGTTTTTTTACCAGTAGAAAAGTAGCGTATATCTGCAGATAACCAGGTGAAATCATCTAAGAAATAACCAATACCCATAACTATTTGACCGGCGTAAGTAGTATAGGTGCGCCTGAAGTCGGTCTCAAAATTGGTGCTGGTCGGCTTTGGATTAGCACTCAAGTAAGCTGGTGTATTATAGTGAAATTGTAAAGCGTTTTGGACGTAAGCATAGCCAGCACCTAAACCTATGTAGGGAAAAATAGCACCATAATTATCTCGACTTGGTGGTAATAAATCATAAAAAAAATTAATTAATCCGGCTCCGATATTGGTGTCACCACCAATATGGAAATTCACACTGGCCGCAACACTATCAATCGTGTAATCGCCAATTTGCAACTTGGTAAAGGGATTATTATTATAAAAAGCTTCTATTTCGACGCGATACTTTGTGCAAAAGCGATAGCCAATTTCACCCCCGAGGCCCCCTAGAACCGAATATTTTAAGATTCCTGTTGTATTCCCAGGTATGCGAGAATCGGTGGGTAGAGGGATTATTTGATTTAAGGTGAAATCGATATTTTGTGCGTAAGTAGGTCCGAGAAATATGCCTGCATACCCTCCTGGAACAGGGTTAATAGCGTAGGCGGATAAATGGAATAGGCCCAAGAGGATGAGTCCGTAGCGTATTGTTTTGATTGGTGATCCTGCCATATCACATCCTTATGCCGACACAGAGTTATTTGTAATTATTCCCATCAAACCGGTAAGTGGCACTGGCATTGGCGGTATGCGCTTGGAATAGTTCACCAAATTGTGACAATCGGGTTGTTCCTAAGTAGCGATACCATAAACTCAACGCGTAGTTTTCGGCAAAATTATAAGTGAGGCCAGCCATGCCTTGATAGGCAAACGTTGAGTTTTGGGCAGAAAAATCGGTGATGAGAGTCGGGCCTTCAGCGCGTAATTTCGCTTGCATCCAGCCATAGCCGATACCCACTCCGAGAAGAGGTTGCAAGATAGGATTCATGTTAGGGACATCGTAATAAATATTAGCCATTCCTATGAGAGCCTGACCGTAGCCGGAAGGTGTGGTTTGTAGGTTGTCGTTCAAATAAAACTGATTGATATTTGTTTTCAGATAGCTAATCTCACCTGCATAACGCATAGGGTTACTTTTATACCCAATCTCGCCACCCACATCATAACCCTTTTGATACTTTGCAGAATTGAGCGTTGCATTGCCGCTAGTTTGGTTGATATTAGGCGGCATATAGGTATAGCCCCCTAAAACACTGGTATATAATCCATCGATTGGAGTTGCCGCTAGGGATACCATGCAAAAAAGTAGGTGAACCCATCCTACAACATATTTCATTAAACGCTCGTTCCGAAGATAAACTCTCTCACCATGTTAGCGACTTGTGTGGATTTTGCAAGATGCAACCGGTACTTTTTCATTAAACTCTTGTGTGAGCGGATAGCGCCAATCCCTTCCAAATGCACAAGGCGATATTTTAGTGCCTGGCGGCGCTTGGTGCCGTTTGTATTCATTTTTTTTGATTAGACGCAGGGTCAAGGCAACGGCGTCTTCGGGATATCCAGCAGCGAGAAGTTGTTCGTAACTGCGTGTTTGTTCGACATAGCCTTGGATAATGGCATCCAGAATGACATAATCGGGCAAACTGTCTTGATCGGTTTGATTAGGCGCAAGTTCTGCACTCGGTGCACGTGTCAACACACGTTCTGGGATTATGGCTTGATGTCTATTACGGTAACGTGCCAACTCATAGACCATGGTTTTAAGCACGTCTTTGATGACGGCATAACCGCCACACATATCACCATAAAGGGTGCCATAGCCTACGGCAATTTCACTTTTATTACTGGTTGAAAGAAGCATATAGCCAGTTTGATTGGATAAGGCCATCAATAAAACACCCCGAATCCGTGCTTGTAAGTTTTCGGCCGTAATACCCAGAGATTGGTTATTTATCACTGGATCTAATGTCGACAGCAAAGCTTTAAAACTGGGGTCAATGGGTAATGTGTGCGTGTTGACTTCTAAGTTGCGTGCTTGGGCTAACGCATCGATACTGCTTATGTCTGCTGAATACTGAGAAGGCATCAGCACTGCCGTGACGCGATCCGCTCCCAAGGCATCGACTGCGATGGCAAGAGTTAATGCAGAATCTATGCCACCGGATAACCCCAGTAATACACCTGGGCAGTGGTTTTTGTCCACATAGTCGCGTAATCCCATGACCAACGCTTGATAAATGAGCGCCAC
>CANNJG010000031.1 GCA_947504795.1 Legionellaceae bacterium | reverse complement strand
CGCTCACTACCATGACTCTTAACCACAGCAGCTTAAGGTGGTTTGAAACCTGCACCTGCATGCCGGTTTCGAGGGACCTACCCTCATCTCTAGTGCAGCACCACAGACTCTTTCTGCTTAAGCAGCTTTCACCCGTGTTCGTGGCGCACTAACATCCTGCTAACTTTGTCCATTTTTTATATAATCGTTGCCAGGCAGATTGATCAGCAGGTACAGCCCAATCAAAACTAATTTTCTCCCAATCAGGATCATCGGGTTCAAAGCCAATTTGCTTCATGTAATTAGCATTGCAAATAAAAAATTGATTTTTATATGGTAATAAAAACCCACCTTTTTCCTTAAGGGTAGACTTAGCTTCAGTGTAGTTTGCAAACCATAAATTTAGATAACCACCAACAATAAAATTGATCTGTATTTTTAGATCGATCCAAGATTGAAATCCATTTTCAATGGCTATTACAGTAAGGGCGTGCTTATGTTTAATTTTTTGTTGTAATAAATCTGGAGTAGTAAGATCACTAAACTCAGGCAATCGACTAAAACGTTTTGCTGCCATAGGAGAGTCGCTGCTGCGTAATGATTTTAAGAGAATAGCTGCCTGAATTTTTGCTTCGGCAAGATTAAATGGCTTATGTGTTTTATTCATTTTAAATACCCTGTTTTATCGCCAAGCACCCACTAACTGGCAAAAAAAGGTCAAATGAATATTAGTCACTGATAACCTTAAATAGGGTGAAATCCTCTTTTGTGGGTATAGGCGCCCCTGTAAGCCTGAATATATATTACGCGATATGACCTAGGGAAGTAAAGACTTTTTAAAAAGTGCATTCTATTTACAATGAATTTTTAATTATGTTCAAAAAGTTAAAGTTCTTTGTTTGATCTGTAATCATTTAATATTCTTCTCACAGATGTACGCCCAATACTCAGTTTTCTGGCTATCTCTGATTGACTTAATCCATCTTTAAATAGTGTCCCGCTGCTTGTCAGCGGGACGTATTTTTTTATCCGCATCGCTGGATCCCGTGCATAAAGCACGGGACGTAGACCGCAGAGTAATTCGGTAAATAACGCCTAAAACTGATTCGGGTTACGACCCAAGCTGTGTCAGTACAAATTGTAATACCGCATTCATCGGCCCGAGAAACATTGCTCCCTCAACACCCTCAAAAAATGATGGCCATGATCAAATGCCAACCGGAAATTTTGCCGGTTCTAGGCTAGCGCCCCATAAAGAAAATATTTGCATGCGCAAAAAGAAAAAACGTTGCTTTGACTATTAGTGTAACGACTGATCGCAGAAGACAACGCAAGCCATCAAAATAAATTTGATGCAATTATTGAACAGTGGAATTATAGAGTAGTTCCTATGCAGGCATGACTTTTAATTATACAAGAGTGGGACGTTGTTTTTGGTTCATTTCTTACTTAGCTACTGGTCAAAATATTTACTGAAATCCAATCCAGAATAGGATGATTAGTCGGCGGAAATTCATAATCTTTAACGGATAGAGGATTTATCCAGCGTAAGTCCTGCTGAGTTTCGCGCTTGCTCGCATGACCATGAAATTGAGTGACTAAAAAAACGAAAAGCGTGCGCTTTATATCCTTGATTTCTAGAATTAAATCACTTTTTTGAATGGTTAACCCAACTTCTTCTTCAATCTCACGGACCAAAGCCACTTCGGGAGTTTCGCCGAGTTCTAATTTACCGCCAGGAAACTCCCATAATCCACCCATTGAAAGAGTAGGACCGCGTTGAGTAATTAAAATGTGTTGGGATGTGTCATAAATCAACCCAATGGCTACATTCATACAAGGCGACCATGACACTGCTTGTATTTTTTTCCTGATTGGCAAAAGCAAGCATCATTTCGACCTATCTTTTTTTCATCATTCCGATACGTTAGCGTTCCCATACCAGACTCAGTGACTTCTTCCTGGACATCCTCATGTATCAGATTTAATGTAACCGCGGTATCTGCACGACGTTGGTCTTCGACTTGTTGCACATCATCCTTGGTATTGATCTCCACAGAAGTCACCAATTTTACTATCTCGTACTTTAAAGCATCCAACATTGAGGTAAATAATTCAAAGGATTCACGTTTATATTCCTGTTTCGGATCCTTTTGTGCATAACCCCGCAGATGAATACCTTGGCGGAGATGATCCATTGCAGCCAAGTGCTCACGCCAATGATTATCCAAACTTTGTAAGATGATGGTTTTTTCGAATGAATAGAACATGGGCGTTCCCAATAAACTTTCCTTATGTCGAAAACATGTTTGAAATAACTGCGATAAATGTTCCTTGATCTGTTCGGTTTGAATCGCATGATCGGCATCACACCATTCCTGAATAGGCGCCGTAATCCTGAATTCTTCGGATAATAGTTGAGTTAACCCTGTAATATCCCATTGATCTTCAAGGCTTTGAGCTGGAATGTGGACATCAACGAGGCGTTCCAGTACATCTGTCGCCATTGACTCAATGGCGACATGCGGATTTTCCATGCCCATCACGGTAGCGCGCTGGGAGTAAATCACCTTACGTTGATCATTCGCGACATTATCATAACTCAATAATTGCTTTCGAATGTCAAAATGATGCCCCTCTAATTTGCGCTGGGCATTCTCAATGGCCTTGGTGACCAATGCGTGCTCAATAGGTTCCCCTGGCTGCATTCCTAAACGGCGCATGAGCGCTGCAACGCGTTCGGAGGCAAAAATCCGCATGAGATTGTCATCCAGGGATAAATAAAAACGCGTGCTTCCTGCATCGCCTTGCCGACCCGAACGACCGCGAAGTTGATTGTCAATTCGACGTGATTCGTGGCGTTCTGATCCGATTATACGCAACCCACCTGTTTTGAGAACGGCATCATGGCGTTGTTGCCATTGCTCTTTTACGGTTTGTTTTTGAGCATCAGTCGCGTCTTCTGCTAAGGCCGATAAATCCGCGGCTAGGCTTCCTCCCAAGACGATATCGGTTCCTCGACCTGCCATGTTCGTTGCGATAGTTACAACGCCTGGACGACCTGCTTCCGCGATAATGTGTGCTTCTTTTTCATGAAACTTAGCATTGAGGACTTGATGTTTGATTTTTGCTTGGGTCAACAGGTGGCTTAATAACTCAGAAGCTTCAATCGATGCGGTGCCGACTAATACCGGTTGTTTTATTGCGACACAAGTGCGCACATCTTCAATTACAGCTTGATATTTATCTTGTTGCGTGAGGTACACTAAATCGGATTCGTCTTGTCTACACATGGGACGATTGGTTGGAATGACAACAACTTCTAAATTATAAATTTGTTGAAATTCATAGGCTTCAGTATCGGCAGTCCCTGTCATTCCGCCAAGTTTTTGATACAAACGGAAGAAATTTTGAAAGGTGATCGATGCTAATGTTTGATTTTCATTTTGGATCTTAACGCCTTCCTTTGCCTCAACTGCTTGATGTAAGCCATCTGACCAACGGCGTCCGGGCATCGTTCGTCCGGTATGTTCATCGACAATGACCACTTGATCATTTTGGACGATATACTCGACATCGCGGTGGTACATGCCATGCGCACGTAACCCCGCATTCACATGATGCATCAATACAATATTGCTGGCGTGATAGAGGCTTTCCCCCGGTTGAAGTAAATCATTTTGGGTTAATAGCTCTTCGATATATTGATGGCCTGCTTCGGATAAATAGGCCTGTTTTTGCTTTTCATCTATCGTATAATGTCCGCCGTCGCCTTCCGTTTCTTGAGGTTTAAGATTCGGGATCAAGGTGTTGATTTTATAATAAGTGGCCGAGCTGTCTTCAGCCGCACCTGAAATAATTAATGGGGTGCGTGCTTCATCAATTAGAATAGAATCGACTTCGTCGATCACCGCGAAATACAATGTTCCTTGTACTTTATCCTCTAAACTAAAGGCCATGTTGTCACGTAAATAGTCAAAGCCGAATTCATTGTTGGTGCCGTAGACTATATCGCATCGATACGCCGCTTTTTTATCCGAAAAAGGCATGTCCGGAAGAATAACGCCTACGTTTAAACCTAAAAACTTAAAGATTGGTTCCATCCATTCGCTGTCACGTTTGGCTAAATAATCATTCACAGTAATTAAGTGTACCCCTTTACCCGTAAGCGCATTCAGGTATACAGGGAGGGTAGAGCACAAGGTCTTACCTTCACCCGTTCGCATTTCAGCAATTTTACCTTCATGCAGCGCCATTCCACCTATAAGCTGAACATCAAAATGACGCAAACCTAAGGTACGTTTTGACACTTCTCTGACCACTGCAAATGCTTCTGGAAGAAGCGTATCTAAAGATTCTCCTTGGGTTAAACGTGCTTTGAATTCGAGGGTTTTTGCAGCGAGTTCACTGTCATTGAGTGAATGTATGGCTGGCTCTAATGCATTGATGCTGGCAACAACTTTATTCATTCGAGTTAGGGTGCGATCGTTACGACTCCCAAATATTTTCTTAATTAACGTATTCAACATGACGGATTTTTTACCTGTTTATGATTGATAGGCATCATAAGGATTTACTGTCGGTAAATCAATAGGATGTTCGAATTCAGATAGGCGCATGGATGCTGTTGAAAATGATATCGAGTCCGCATCCATGACCGACTTACCAAATTTATATATGATTCTCTCTGTTCCTTGGCACGCAAGTGCATCTGCGGTTGCTTGTTGCTCAGCAATGGGTTTATTTTTCTCCCAATAGGCTGAAACAGCAGCTTGCCCATAGCGTTGCGTCAGCATTTGCATCGTTTGATGAGGGGACAACACTAATGCAGAGGCATTATTACCGCCAAATCCTTTAGAATTAATCAATACACCTTTGAGTTCTGTGGGATCTATTTGTAAGTGATCGCGTAAAATATTCAAATGGCTGCACTGCACATCATCTGCGATATGATCAATCGTTTTAATGCCAGGAATTAAACCATATTGCCAAACGCCCAAACTCGCAGTGAGTTGATCGCCACTCGCAGCAGAAACAGAATGCCCTACGTAGGATTTGATGGCGCTTACCGGCCATTGATGAATCCCGAATGTTTTGGCAACTTCATTTAAAATATGACTTTCAGTGGTACGATTTTGCGGCGTGCCGGTGCCATGCGCTTGCACGTAGGTTTTTTGGAGACCATCCTGGCCGAGAATCGTTTTTGCCAAAGCAGTCGTTTTTGCAAACGTGATGTAATTACCCACCCCAGGTCCTGCAATAGATTTTTTATTAGCATCGGCATTTACAAAAATATCGGCAACACTGCCATATATTGTTGCACCTAACTTAATGGCCAACTCATCATCCATGATAATAAAAAATTGTGCTGATTCTGCTAAGGTAAATCCAGTATTGGTTGAGAAGGGGCGACAGGCGCGGCGATGATTAGGGGTAGATGTTTGGTCAAGATCGCATAGACTTTCATCCGTTGCTAACGCGCCCATGATCCGAAATCCCTCCAGAATATTGAAAACAACCGGTGCTTCTGCATTACCAATCAAGACTACCTTAGCCTGCCCACTTTGGATGTCACGGAAACCACAGCGTAAATTATAGAGAAATGACGCGCAAGCACCCATATTATTCCCAGTCGTACCGACGCTGTTTAGAATATAGCTATTAATAAAATCGGCTGGCATTTCTGCCAAAGATAAAGCCATCATTTTCGAATTAATGCGGTTGCCACATAGGGGTTGACGAAATAACCCGCCCAATGAATGATCATCGACTTGCGCCAAGCCTGAACCCGCATAGACAGAGACTTGATCTGGTTTAACGTGCTTTAACAGCGTCTCCCATTCAAACCCTAATGAATTAAGGGCATCTGATGCGCCATATACCGTCATGGCTAATCCTCGAGGATGATGGTGAGAATTATACAGTTTAGTGGGATCAAACCCTGTTGGCATTTCAGCGCCAGAAGAGACTAGCGATTGGAGCGTATCAGGAATAAGGACAGGCAGTGGCTGATTAAACTGTACACGTACTTTAGACTCAGGTAACAACGTCTGCTGGCTTTGACTGCTGAGATAGTGTGATAGTTTTGATTGCTTCATAATCAACGATGTTGATTGGTTGCCAGGTTCTAAGAGCGCTTTGTGATGGCATAACACGTGATCCGGGTCAAAGGATTGAATTCGGCGTATTAACGTTCCTTGTTTAATCGCGTCTATGATAGACGGGGTTATGTCACCTAACGAGATTAATCCCATGCGATGAGCGAGATCAGACCAAGTGGAGCGCATTTGCGTCTCAGATAAGGCGTCAGCAACCATACGTTTATAACTATGAAAGCCAGAAGAGCGTCCTGCAGCATTTATCCCACCAAACCCAACAACGACAGGTAATTTAGTCATGGTATGCACTGTTCCTCAATGAATCGAGCCAAAATCATTTATTCTTCGGGCACGATCCTTACGCACTTAATTGATGGAGGAATCCTAGTCGACAAACGCTGAACTGTCAACGTTAGCGTCGGTGAAAACGTGACTATCTAACTGTTCTAACGTGCGTATCGTCATTAAGTGGTGCTTCCAAGAGCGTGCATTTGGCAGTCCGTGTGCTAAGCCAAAAAGTGGTTTTAATACGATACTAAGCGGTACGTTCGACCTAGCAAGAGACTGAAGATAGTTGCGGTAATTATCGACAACTGTTTGGCGAGTTAGCAAGACGCTGTCTGGATACAACGCGTGATGGATTTCAGCAATCGCATAAGGATTATTGCAGGCGAGGCGACCAAGCATCACCCCATCTACTAGCGACAAATGCCTTATAACACTGTCTAAATCCGTAATATTTCCGTTAATGACAACAGGCAAAGAGGGGTAGGCTTGTTTAATACGATAGACATAATCATAGTTTACAGGCGGTATTGTCCGATTTTGTTTGGGGCTGAGTCCTTTTAACCATGCTTTGCGGGCATGCACGATTAATTTATCGCACCCGGCATCAACGACGCGTTCAACAAAATGAGCAAAAAAAGCATACTCATCTTGGTGATCAATGCCAATTCGAGTTTTCACCGTGATGGGTAATTGAATAGATTGTTTGAAGATACGAATGATCCTTGCAACGAGATCCGGCTCCGCCATCAAACATGCGCCAAAGCGTCCTGACTGAACGCGATCACTAGGACAACCAATATTGAGATTAATTTCATCGTAGCCTAATTCCTGTGCTTGTTGAGCCGCTTGAAGCAGCGGATGGGGATCGGAACCCCCTAATTGGAGTGCCAATGGGTTTTCTATGGCATTAAAATGTAAATTACGTGCGGGGTTGTGCGCGATTGCACCCGCAGTCTGCATTTCCGTATAAAGAAGCGCGCTAGGTGCTAATATACGCATCAAAATTCGAAAGTACGTATTCGTCCAATCAATCATGGGGGCAAC
Source organism: Legionellaceae bacterium (assembly GCA_947504795.1). Lineage (GTDB taxonomy): Bacteria > Pseudomonadota > Gammaproteobacteria > Legionellales > Legionellaceae. Next base: position 6,865 of record CANNJG010000031.1, on the reverse strand, counting down.
GGCTAAAGGGGATAACAAGGCCATCAATTTAAACTACCCTTCGATTAAGCGCCGACTCTGAACTAGAGTCGACGAATGCATCATTATGTTGAAATATGATATTATACGCTATTTTAGCGGATGGTAAAAATGATTAACACTTTGTTGCCATTACCTCAAAATGCCATTGAATTAGTCAAGTCTTATTTGTTGGCGTTACAACGGGCTATTGGCCAATCTATAGAAGGCCTAGATGGGCGTGAATACTTTGTGTCGGATGTTTGGACTCGTCCTGAAGGGGGCGGTGGCGATAGTCGGATTTTAACCCATGGCGCGGTTTTTGAAAAAGCAGGGGTTAATTTTTCCCATGTGAGTGGTGATTCGTTACCCTCTGCAGCTTCAGCTGCTCGACCTGAATTAACCGGATGTCAATTCAACGCGTTAGGGTTGTCTCTTGTTATTCATCCTAATAATCCTTTTGTGCCTGCAACCCATGCTAATGTGCGTTTTTTTATTGCTGAAAAACCAAATAGTCCACCGATATGGTGGTTTGGTGGGGGATTTGACCTTACGCCGTATTATGGATTCATCGAAGATTGCCAACATTGGCATGCGATGGCTAAACAAGCCTGCGACCCATTTGGCGATACGATTTATGCTGATTTTAAAGCCTGGTGTGATCGGTATTTTTACCTTAAGCATAGGAATGAGGCCAGAGGTATAGGGGGCTTATTTTTTGATGATTATCAACAACATAGTTTTGAGCGTAGTTTTGAACTCATGCGAAGTATTGGTGATCACTTTATTCAAGGCTATGCGCCGATTGTGCAAAAAAGAAAAGATCTCCCGTATACAGAACAACAAAAAGCGTTTCAATTATACCGACGTGGTCGGTATGTTGAATATAATTTGGTTTATGATAGAGGGACATTATTTGGATTACAATCCAATGGGCGCACCGAGTCTATTTTAATGTCGTTGCCGCCTGTCGTCCATTGGATTTATAATTGGCAACCAGAACCAGGAAGTCCAGAAGAACGGCTGTATACGGAATTTTTACCTATTCGGGAATGGATCGGATGAAAGAAAAGTTTATACGCCTTGCTTTAGACAATAATGTCCTTAAATTTGGTCAATTTATCTTAAAATCGGGACGACAAAGCCCTTATTTTTTTGATGCTGGCTTATTTTATGATGGTGCCGCCTTGCTCGAAGTAGGGGAGTGTTACGCGCAATTACTCTTGGATAGTCATATCCCGTGTCATCACTTATTTGGTCCTGCTTATAAAGGCCTGCCCTTAGCGACGGCAACAGCGATTGCGTTAGCTAAGCGCGGAATAAATGTCAATGTGACTTTTAACCGCAAGGAAACTAAAGTGCATGGAGAAGGCGGCATGTTAATTGGCGCGCCGTTGAGCGGTGATATCATCATCATTGACGATGTCATCACAGCCGGTACAGCATTTCGCCAATCCGAGCACTTTATTACACAGGAACACGCGCGCGTATCGACGGTAGTGGTTGCCTTAGATCGGTGTGAACCGGGGAGTAACGCCCAATCAACACTGGATGAAATTAAGGCGAAGGGTATTCATGTTTTGTCTATTGTTACGGTATTTGATTTAATTGCATATTTAGAAACCCATCAGGAACTAGAAAGCGCTAAGACGTTAAGAGATTATGTGGAATCTATTCGCCGTATTGTTTAACATTCGGGCAAATTCACAGCTAATCCGCCTAAAGAAGTTTCTTTGTAAATAGCATTCATGTCTTTGCCGGTTTGTTTCATGGTTTGAATCACTTTATCCAGCGAAATCGTATGCTGACCATCGCCCATGAGCGCCATTCGGGCCGCATTCACTGCTTTGACGGAACCCATAGCATTGCGCTCAATGCATGGAATTTGCACCAGACCATTAAGGGGATCACAGGTCATCCCTAAATGATGCTCCATCGCGATTTCTCCAGCATTTTCAATTTGTTCTAAGGTGCCGCCCAAAACTGCTACCAACCCACTCGCTGCCATAGACGAAGCTGCTCCCACTTCGCCTTGACATCCGACTTCTGCGCCTGAAATTGAGGCATTCATTTTATATAACATGCCAATCGCTCCTGCGGTAAGGAAATACGTATACAAACTCTCATGACTCGTTTTGTGATGTGCATCGAGCACATAGCGATAAACTGCGGGGATAATGCCTGCTGCGCCGTTAGTCGGGGCGGTAACAACACGGCCACCGGCAGCATTTTCCTCATTAACAGCCATTGCATAAACATTAAGACGATTCATCACATCAGAATGCTCATCGCTTGAGGTAATGCCTTTGGTACTTTGGAGCTTTTTGAATAATTCCGCTGCCCGACGTTTCACATTTAAGCCACCGGGTAGAATGCCTGTATGTTGACACCCTTGATCGATACAACAATTCATGATGTCTGCAATTCTTTCCAATCCTTGGTAGATGGTTTCGCGACTGCGCCAGGTTAATTCATTTTGCATCATCAATTCACTGATCGTTAAGTTGTGTTGATGACACAATGAGAGAAGGTCTTTTGCTGTTTTAAAAGGGTAAGGCACAGAATGGGGCGCTTTGGCTGGGTTATCATATTCCTCTGCGGTCACGATAAACCCGCCTCCAATCGAATAATATACCTGTTCTAACATAATCTTTTGATGCTGGTCATAGGCAATGAAGCGCATACCGTTTGTATGTTTCGGTAATACTTGTTTTTGAAACCAAACCAAATCTTCCTTCACCACAAATGGAATCGGATAACGCCCAGCCAACATAAGTTGGTGTTGGGTGGTAATCGCTTGTTTTCGGGGAATTAAGCTTTCTGGATCCACATGCTCAGGATCTTGGCCTTCTAAGCCATTCAAAATGGCCGTATCTGTGGCATGACCGATACCAGTGAGTGCCAGAGAGCCATATAACTCAACACGCAGTTTTTTAACACTGGCGAGAGCATGGTGGTGTTCTAGGATGACCAAAAAAGCATTTGCAGCAAGCATAGGACCAACGGTATGTGAGCTTGAAGGACCAATGCCAACTGAGAATAAATCAAAGACTGATATGCTCATGAAGCCTACCTTTATGTCGAATATAGTAAAGAATAGCACATAAAATTGACGTTTTTGTTCGAGACCATCCTCTGACTAAAGAATGGATAGGCGTCCAATGAACATGACCCCAATTTTCGACTAATATTTAAGCAAAGCAATTTTCTGACGGTGTTGTTTCAATTTTTCTGTGGCCATTTGCGCCTGCGTTAGTTTGTCGTGCATCGTTGCAATGAGCTCTTGAGGCGCTTTAGCTGTGAAATCGTCTGAAGATAATTTACTTCTTGCAAATTGAATATCTTTATCCAGTTTTCCAAGCTCTTTATCTATCCGAGTTAACTCAGTCTGTTTATCTACTAGTCCCGACATTGGAATCAATACTTCAACGGCGCCTAACATGGTCGAGGCATATACAACCTGTTCGGTCGGTGAATCCGACAATTCTAACGTACCTTTGGCTAAAGTGGATAAGGCATGGTGTTGATGATGGATTAAATCATGTTGGGGTAGCGTCAAATTGCGCAGTAAGATTGGGATTTTTTTCCCGGGATTAATACCAATTTCAGCGCGTAATGTTCGGATCGCTTGTATCAAGCCTTTAATCCAACTCATTTTCTCTTCAGCAGATTCATGAATGAGTGCCTCTTGGACTTGAGGGTAGACACACATCATGATGCTTTCTGCTTCCTCATCTGGATTGTATTTATTGATCCGTTGCCATAAAGATTCTGTGATAAAAGGCATAATAGGATGTAATAACTTCAAAATCTGGGTTAACACATGAATCAATGTTAACTGCGTGCCGCGTTTAATCGGTGCTTTTGCGGTTTTATCAAATAACACAACTTTAGATAACTCTAAATACCAATCGCAATATTCATGCCAAACGAATTCATATAGTTCATTTGCGAGCAGGTCAAATCGATACTGCGCATAATGCTCATGGCAACGTGCTATGACGCGTTGCAATACAGACAATATCCACTCGTCAGCTGGACTATATTGAAAAGCACCTTCATCAAAATCAGCACTATTCTCATCGACCATCATCAAAATAAAACGCGATGCATTCCATAATTTATTACAAAAATTACGATAACCATCGACACGATTTAAATCAAATCTAACTTGCCGTGCATTCGAAGCTAATGCACAAAAGGTGAAACGCAACGCGTCTGTTCCAAACGCTGGGATCCCGGTTGGATATTGTTTTTTGGTGTGTTTAGTAATGGCGTCACGTGCAGAGTTAAGTAATAAATGACTCGTGCGTTTATGTAATAATGCATCAAGACTAATCCCATCAATGATATCAATGGGATCTAAAACATTGCCTTTAGATTTAGACATTTTTTTCCCGTCTTGATCGCATATCAATCCAGAAATGATAATGTCTTTAAAAGGAATTTTCCCTGTAAATTTCAATCCCATCATAATCATGCGCGCGACCCAAAAGAAAATAATGTCAAATCCGGTGAATAAGGCATTGGTAGGGTAGAACTGTTCAAAATCAGGGGTTTTTTCTGGCCAGCCTAAGGAAGAAAAAGGCCATAAGGCGGAAGAAAACCAAGTATCCAAAACATCTTCGTCCTGAGTCAGGACTAAGGCTGGATCCAGCTGATATTTAAAGCGAACATCTTTTTCGGTGTAGCCCACATACGCATGACCTGCTGCATCATACCAAGCTGGAATACGGTGCCCCCACCATAATTGGCGACTGATACACCAATCCTCAATATTTTCCATCCACTGAAAGTATGTTTTATTCCAATTCTCAGGAACAAAACGAATATCACCTTTCCGTACGGCTTCGATAGCAGGTTTTGCAAGGGGTTGTGTTTTAACGAACCACTGTTCGGTGAGGAGGGGTTCAATTATCGCATTAGAGCGTTCCCCACGCGGAATTTTACTGATATGAGGTTCTATCGTCGTCAATAACTCTAATTCGGTTAGATCGTCAAGTATTATTTGCCGTGCGACAAAACGATCAAGATCGCGATATTTCAAAGGTACGTTGTGATTCAACGTTGCTTGTTTAGTCAAAATATTGATGATCGGTAATTGATGGCGTTTCCCGACTTCATAGTCATTAAAATCATGTGCAGGCGTTATTTTGACACAACCACTGCCAAACGTTGAATCGACATACGCATCCGCAATAATAGGAATTGTTCTGTCGGTTAAGGGTAATTTGACGTGTTTGCCAATCAAATGTTGGTAGCGTTCGTCATCAGGATTCACCGCCACCGCAGTGTCACCCAGCATGGTTTCAGGGCGTGTCGTGGCAACGACAATGGCGTCATGACCTTCTGAGAGAGGGTAGCGAATATGCCATAAAAACCCTTTTTCTTCTTCGGCAACAACTTCCAAATCAGAAATGGCTGTGCCTAACATAGGATCCCAATTTACCAATCGATTTCCGCGATATATCAAGCCTTCTTCATGCAATTGTATGAATACTTTTTGTACGGCTGCGGATAAACCTTTATCCATAGTAAAGCGCTCACGCGACCAATCGGCAGAGGAACCAATACGACGCATTTGACGCGTAATGGTGCCACCTGATTCTTCCTTCCATCGCCAGGTATGATCTAAAAATTGCTCGCGTGACATTGTTTTTCGGGATAACCCTTGTCGCTCTAATTGACCTTCAACAACGAGCTGGGTCGCAATTCCAGCATGATCAGTTCCAGGTTGCCATAGCGTACGACGGCCCATCATCCGCTGATAGCGAATAAGGGTATCAATGAGGGTATGTTGAAAACCATGCCCCATGTGCAAAGACCCAGTAACGTTAGGAGGGGGAAGCATGATACAAAATGGTTTGCCATCGCCATGTGGTTCAAAATAACGGTGCGTTTCCCAAACTTTATAACAGCTCTCTTCGATATCAGAAGGTGAGTAATTTTTTTCCACAATCAACCCAGGCATAGAAACTGTAACGAAGTATAACATTGACGTGTTTCGAATCAAAATTTGTTAGCCATACGGTTTCATGGATCCCATTAAACGCTAAATCTATTATTGCAACGTTTGAGTTGGGTGTGATTTTTTTGGCAATGGCAGCTATGGTAATTTTAGAGGACATAAGCCGTTCGATTATTTCTAATCATTGATTGGTGTTCGCTTTTTGTTAAGCCTCGGTATTTTCACGATGATCTGCGGCTAAGTAGGTATACATAGTGGGTACGATAAATAAGGTGAACACTGTGCCTACTAATAATCCTGATGCAATCACCAAACCAATATCAAACCGACTCACCGCCCCTGCTCCAGAAGCTACTACCAACGGTAAAACCCCAAAAACCATTGCCGCGGTTGTCATTAAAATAGGGCGTAAACGGGTTGCCGCTGCCTCCTCAACTGCTGCACGTCTTTCCATATTTTTACGGCGCTGTAATTGATTTGCAAAATCGACAATTAAGATCCCATGTTTGCTAATTAAACCAATCAACGTTATTAGCCCAATTTGCGTATAAATATTAATGCTTGCAGCCCCCAAATTTAACGGTATCATCGCGCCGCAAATCGACATCGGAACACTAATGAGAATAATTAATGGATCCCGATAACTCTCGTATTGCGCCGCAAGTACTAAAAATATGACGATAATTGCCAGGAAAAAAGACAAAATTAGGGAAGAGCCTTCTTGAATAAACTGCCTCGACTGCCCACCATAATCCACTGCAAAACCTTTGGGCAAAACTTCCTTGGCTTGGTCTTGCAAATAGGCAATTCCTTCGCCTAGGGTTACCCCAGGTTTCATGACCGCTTGAATGGTGGCCGCATTCAATTGTTGAAAGTGTGTATTAGCATTGGGCTGAACTG
>CANNJG010000030.1 GCA_947504795.1 Legionellaceae bacterium | reverse complement strand
TAATCGTTGCGTCTTTGCCGTATCTCTGCTGTCTGCTAGAAAACGTCTCGCTTGCAATAGGCCTGCAGGGCCAACGAACTTTTCTGGATTCCACCAAAAAGACGGGCAAGAGCTTGTGCAGCATGCACACAATATACATTCATATAATCCATCTAATTTAGAACGCTCTTCGGGTGATTGAAGGCGTTCAGCTGCAGGCTCAGGTTGATCATTTTGCAGATACGGTTCAATTCGTTCGTATTGCTTATAAAACTGCCCCATATCGACGACTAAATCTCGAACAATAGGGAATCCTGGAAGCGGTCTTACCACAATATGATCCGTCTTCAGAGAAGACACGTGGGTGATGCACGCTAATCCATTCGCACCATTAATGTTCATACCATCCGATCCACACACCCCTTCACGACAGGAACGTCGAAAAGACAGGGTCGGGTCTTGTTCTGTCTTAATCCGCTCTAAAATAGCTAATAACATGGGATCACTGTGTTCACCCACGTTAACACTATAATTGCGCATAGCAGGTTTGGCATCCAATTCAGGATTATATCGATAGACAGAAACCGTAAGTGTTCGAGTATTAGCCATAATGTTTCCTCATCAATATACACGTTCTTTAGGTTGAAAGGGCTCGATAAATTGAGGTGACATATTGACCGGTCGAGTTCCCATAGCGTCACCTTTCATCGCATAAGTGGTATGAACCATCCATTTCGCATCATCACGCTTGGGGAAATCTTCACGAGAATGGGCACCGCGACTTTCTTTGCGTGTCATGGCAGACATGGCAGTGGCATAAGCAGTGGCCATCAAATTATCTAATTCAAGTGCAGCAACACGTTCGGTGTTAAACACATGGCTCTTATCTGCCAAGTAAGCTTGTCCTAAACGTTCGCGTAAATCATCCAGCCGTCCTAAGCCATTCTTCATAGTTTCTTCAGAACGAAATACACCAAAATCTTCTTGCATCACCCGTTGCATCTCATCACGAAGCGTGGCTGGGCTGTCCCCTGACTTAGAGTCCTGCCAGCGTTGATAACTCACCATGGATGCTTGAATATCATCGTCCGTCACATTTGACATTTCGCGCAATTGATTCGATTGCCACAACTGCTCGACATGCATACCAGCAGCACGCCCAAAGACGATCAAATCGAGTAAAGAATTGCCGCCCAAACGATTCGCGCCGTGCACGGATACGCAGGCACATTCGCCCACCGCATATAATCCTTCAATAAGCGTTTCTTTCTTTTTACTCATGGTAATGGCTTGGCTATGCACATTGGTTGGAATTCCGCCCATAATGTAATGACAGGTTGGCACAACTGGAATGGCATCGACGATAGGATCAACTGCTGCAAATTGTATCGATAATTCCCGGATACCTGGCAGCCGCGAATTAATTAAGTCTGATCCAAGATGATCGATTTTTAACTTAACACAGTCTACGCCGTCAATATTAAAGCCTTTGCCCGCACGTATCTCTAGCGACATCGCCCGCGCAACAACATCACGAGAGGCCAAATCTTTCGCATGAGGCGCATAGCGCTCCATGAAGCGTTCGCCATCTTTGTTAATTAAATAACCGCCTTCGCCACGACACCCTTCCGTGACAAGCGAACCCGCACCCGCAATACCTGTTGGGTGAAACTGCCACATTTCCATATCTTGGAGTGGATATCCGGCACGTAAGGTCATGCCGAATCCATCCCCGGTGTTAATGTGTGCATTGGTTGTCGATTGAAAAATACGCCCTGCGCCACCGGTAGCCATAATACAGACTCGTGATTGGAAGAATACAATTTCCCCGGTTTCGATACACAATGCGGTCACGCCCGCGATTTGATCCTGCGCGTCTTTGACAAAATCCAAGGCATACCATTCGCTATAAATGTGGGTTTTAGCTTTTAAATTTTGTTGGTAAAGGGTGTGGAGTAAGGCATGACCGGTTCGATCGGCAGCAGCAGCGGTGCGCGCAGCTTGCTCGCCGCCAAAATGCTTGGATTGTCCTCCAAACTGACGTTGATAAATTTTACCATTGTCCATGCGTGAAAAAGGCAAACCCATATGTTCGAGTTCGTAAACAACTTCGGGCCCTGTTTTGCACAAGTATTCAATACAATCTTGGTCACCGATATAATCTGCGCCCTTCACTGTATCGTACATATGCCAGCGCCAGTCGTCTTCTCCAGAATTACCCAGCGCCACCGTAATACCGCCTTGCGCGGACACGGTATGCGAACGGGTTGGAAATACTTTAGAAATCAACGCCACTTTCATGGCGGGGTTACTGGCTAATTGATAAGCCGCACGCATCCCCGCGCCCCCAGCCCCTATAATTACTGCATCAAACTTATGACGTGCAACAGCCATGGTTATTGTCCCCAAACAATCATGAATCCCCAAATCAATTGTGTGCTTAAAAACAAAGCAACCAACACTTGTACCGATAAGCGCACTACCGTAGATTGAATGTAATCGGTTGTAACCGTCCAAATACCAATCCAGGCGTGCAATACAAACATGAATATCGCAAGTGCAGTCAGTATTTGCACGACAGTGGTTTGAAAGAACGCATGCCATACATCAAAAGTCATAGGCTGATGGCATCCTATGTAGGCAAACAATCCTATTAAGTAGAGTGCCAAATACACTGCCGAAACACGTTGGATTAGCCAATCCTTCAATCCACTCCCCGTTAAACTTGTTACCGACTTTACCATATGAGTATCCCCGAAATAATAATTGCAACCAATGACAGCGCCAACACTGCATACGCACTCCAACGGGCTGGTTGCAGTTCCTCACCCAAGCCTATATCTGCTAGCGTGTGTCGAATTCCCGCAAAGAGATGATACGCCAAAGCAGCAGAGAACAGCCAAACAGCCGATTTGACATAGATACAGTGCATCATAGCGCCCGCGGAATTAAAGCTATCACGGGAATGCGTCGAAAGGCTAAATAGATAAAATACGAGCGGCATCAACACAAACAACATCACGCCTGACAGACGGTGAAGAATCGAAACAATCGCGATCATAGGAAAGCGTAAGGTCAGTAAATTAAGGTTCACGGGTCTTTGTGTTTTCACTTTAGACATTATCCTTATCAAAGAACTAAGAAAAATAGGTATTTTTTATCGTTACTCCAAAATCAGGAGAAACAACCTTAATAAGTATATCATATCGATTCTCGGGGTCAAAGACCCAAATTATCGCGTTTAAAAATCCTGTCTGCTCGATAACTTGACCGCACTAAAGGCCCGGATGCAACCTCAAAAAAACCTTTTTCTAATCCAATGTCGCGTAACCTATTAAACTCTTCAGGCGTCACGTAGCGCACGACTGGAAGGTGGTTCTTGGTGGGTTGCAAATATTGTCCCAATGTTAGGATGTCTACGTTCTGACGTCGCAAATCATCCATCGTTTGGATGATTTCATCGGTGGTTTCACCCAAACCTAGCATTAAACTAGTTTTAGTGATTACGTTGGACCGATAGCGCTTTGCGAAAGCTAATACGTTCAACGTCTGCCAGTAACTCGCCCGGTTATCCCGAACAGGGTGAGTTAAGCGTTCCACTGTTTCAACGTTTTGTGCAAACACATCCACGCCGCTATCCAGCAACACCGCTATGCTCGACTCAACGCCTTGGAAATCGGGGGTTAGTGCTTCAATTTTAGTCCGAGGGATTCGTTGTTTAATCGCATGAATCGCAGCCGCATAATGCTCAGCACCGCCATCGGGCAAATCATCACGATTCACCGAGGTTAACACCACATAATCTAAATTCATCAATGCAACCGTTTTCGCGGTATTGGCCGGTTCTTCGAGGTCTAGCCAGCCCTTAGGATTGCCGGTATCGACTGAACAGAATCGGCATGCACGCGTGCATACCGCACCCATCAGCATAATCGTCGCTGTTCCGTGAGACCAACATTCCGCCTTGTTCGGACATTTGGCTTCTTCACACACCGTAGCCAGACGGTGGTCTTCCACTTGCTTTTTCACGGCCAAATAAGCGGGTGTTGTGACATGGCTCAAGCGCAGCCAAGCAGGCTTAGGCAAGCGTTCAGGCAGGTGATCATCTGCTTTAATGCCATCTTTAATTGCGACAAAACCTTGCGCGGTTTTATATTTTTGCCCGCTGTCCACAACAATGGGGATGGTTGACAATTTGCTCATTTTATTCCTAATTTAGCCCAGTATAACGGACACTCGCGTGTTATCGCGTACTGCAAAATGCGGCATTCTATCACGACCAAGTAGAAGGTCATTAAAACGTCACTCAGGTAATGATAGGTTAACAGCACGCGAGTCGCAACAATTACAACAAATAAGCCCAACCATAACAAGCGATACGCAGGCAGTAATAAACTCATACACAGCAGGAGCGTGGTGGCTAACGTTGTATGTCCCGAGGGAAAAGAATGGTAGACACCGCTTAAGTGGTAGCCATAAAACCCGAATAGATGTTGGTGAAAAAGCAATTCCGGGCGCGCTCTTCCTAGTATAATTTTCAACCCAAACGCTATGATATACACGATCAAGAGCGTCAACCATACAAACCAAATACGCCACTCTAAGCGTTTGGCATGCTTAACATAGCGCAGATACATGGCTATACACGGCAATACTACTAAATACCCAGACGAGCGGCCTAACTGCGTCATCCATTCGAGAATCGGCAACCGCTCGCGCACATTCAAATGATGCAGATAGGCGGCTAAAGGTTGGTCCAAAAAGACATAGACACTCCCTACCAGAAGGATATAACCCAACATGACCCAGGGATTGGTTAATCGTTTCATCCAACATTCAACATAACGCATATTTTTATCCTCCCTGGCGTAATGATAAGGATTGTAAAGCCAAGCGAATCAATTGTTCACACGATTGCTGTCCATCATCTATTTTCCGAATCAACACACTGGCTTCTTGATGTTTGTATCCTAACGCTTCTAAAGCACTAATAGCTTCGTCTTGATCGGTTCTATGGGTTGTTGTGGAAGAGCGTTGAGCAACATCCGAGTAGGCTAATTGTTTAATACTATCCTTCATTTCGACCACCAAACGCTCAGCTGTTTTTTTACCAATCCCAGGTAATTTTGTCAACACATGGGTATTTTGTTGATGAATACACTGAATGAATTCATCTGGACTGACACTGGATAAGATCGCGATTGCGACTTTTGGACCAATCCCATTGACTTTGATTAACGCACGAAACAATGCTCGTTCTTCGCGATCGGCAAAGCCATACAATAAAAACGCATCTTCGCGAACGACAGTATGAATATGAAGAGCGATCAGGCCTTCACTAAGTTCTACTTTAAAAAAAGTCGCCAAGGACGTTTCGACATCGTAACCTACTCCGTTCACATCCAACACAATTTTTCCGGGTTGGAGCTTATCTATAATCCGTCCATTCAGCCAACCAATCATCGTATTCTTCTCCGCATATGACTATGACATATCGCAATCGCTAACGCATCCGCCGCATCGGTTTGTGGCGCTGCTGATAACGTCAGTAAATTAACCACCATCTGCTTAACCTGCTGCTTCTCGGCGGCGCCGTACCCAACCACCGTTTGCTTCACTTCTCGCGCTGAATATTCACTCACTTGCACTCGATGCGAGGCACAGGCCACCATGGCAACGCCGCGAGCATGTCCCAATTTGAGGGCAGAACTTGGGTTTGTATGCATAAACACTTGTTCGATGGCTACTTCCGTTGGTGAAAACTTCTCCATAAGTAAACACACGCCATTGAAAATTTGTAATAAGCGTTCGGTGAAAGGACCTTCAGCAGTCCGTATACACCCACTATCGATATAAACCAATTTGCGGTTAAACTCACGAATCACCCCATAACCCGTAATGCGGGATCCTGGATCAATGCCTAAGATAATCGTCATTCATCTGTCAGAATGAGCGATTCTGGAAAGTCAGCATTGCTATAAACGGATTGGACATCATCTAAATCTTCTAGCATATCGATAATTTTTTCAACACATTCAGCGGACTCGGGGTCAAGTGAAATAAGGGTATGCGCTCGTTGAGTAATATGGGAATGTTCGACTGCCAACTGCGCGTTTTCCAAAGCACTCAACACACGATGATAGGATTCCACCGATGTAATCACCTCAATTTGCCCTTCTTCTAACACCACATCTTCCGCACCTGCCTCAATCGCAACATCCATTGCCCTATCGGGCGTATCCGTAGGTGCTAACACAATTTCACCTTGTTTAGTAAACAAATATGCAACTGATCCATCGGTACCCAAATTACCGCCAAATTTTGTAAAGGCGTGACGGACTTCAGAAACCGTGCGATTTTTATTGTCAGACAAACAAGCGACCATAATCGCGACACCACCCGGCGCATAGCCTTCGTAGGACATTTCAACCATATTCTCCCCATCGAGCCCGCCGGCGCCCCGCTTCACCGCATTGTCGATAGTGTCGCGTTTCATATTCGATTTTAATGCTTTAGTCACTGCATCACGTAATCGCGAGTTAGAATCTTCGTCTGGCCCACCCATGCGCGCAGAAACGGTAATTTCTCGAATCAGTTTTGTGAATACTTTCCCACGCTTAGCGTCTTGTAAGCCTTTACGAAACTTGATATTGGCCCATTTACTATGCCCAGCCATAAACCACCTCTCTATTATTTTGAGCACGACTCAAACACTAGCCTATCGCTTCTCGACCTCCCCCGGACAAGGCTGGGGACCTCGGCTGAGGTCGAACATTGCGCTATTAATTTTGCTATATTAGTATCGGGATTATATACTGGAGACGGCCTATTATTAAAGGATTATGAGCATGTATCTTTATGGATTTGGTAACCATCATCAAACAGAATGCATCCCTGGCGCTTTGCCGATTCGCCAAAATTCTCCCCAACATTGCGAACATAAACTGTATGCGGAGCAACTGAGTGGGTCAGCCTTTTGTAGACCGCGACATGTTAATCTTCATAGTTGGTTATACCGAACAGTGCCCTCTGTCGTGCGTGGAGATTTTAAACCTTACACTCCGTCTATGATACAGCCTTTAGCCCCGCAACAATCCCCTAACCCTATGCGTTGGTCACCCCTGCCAGAACCTAACACGCAAAGCGACTTTGTAGAGGGCCTCGTGCATGTCGCTACATCTCATCCTAATCATTGCTATCTGTATCAATGCCACCACTCGATGCAAGGTAGATATTTTGTGAATCAAGATGGAGAGCTCTTATTTATCCCCTATTCAGGCGGGCTAATTCTCCATACTGAATTTGGGCAGTTAACGATAGACGTCGGCATGATTGCCGTGATTCCGCGTGGCATTGTGTTCAAAGTCGAGCTAATCTCTCCCTATGCAGCGGGATACCTCTGTGAAAATGCGGGGCAACCATTCACCCTGCCTTCTTTAGGGATCATTGGGGCTAATGGCTTGGCTAATCCTCGACATTTTTTTTACCCAACCGCCGCGGGCGAAACCACCACAACCCCCACGATCATTATCAGTAAATATCAACAACACCTGTGGCAAGCACCCTGTGATCATTCGCCGTTGAATATTGCTGCTTGGCAAGGCAATTACGCCCCTTATGCCTATGATTTATCGTTATTCAACACCATCAATACGGTCAGTTTTGATCACCCCGATCCCTCGATTTTTACGGTCTTAACCTCAGAAAGCGCCATTCCGAGCGTACCGCAGTTAGATCTTGTGATTTTTCCGCCGCGTTGGATGGTGGCTGAGCATACGTTTCGACCTCCTTATTTCCATCGAAATATCATGAGCGAATTGATGGGACTATTAAAAGGGCGCTATGATGCCAAAGGCAGTGGTTTTGAGACAGGAGGCATCAGCATTCATAATTGCATGACTCCGCATGGACCGGATGCAGAAGCACTCCAGAGCGCTTCACAACAGGGGTTAAAACCCCAGTATTATGATAATACCTTGGCCTTCATGCTGGAATCACGCACGCCTTGGTTGGTCACCACTGCGGCAGTTGACCACCCGGCTCGACAAAAAAATTATACGGATTGTTGGCAAAATATACCTTACACGAATCAGTTTTAGAAATTATTCAGCTGCATACTCTGCTGCCTAGGTCTCGTGCTTTATGCACGGGATCCGGCGATGTTGACAAAAAAACTGGATCCCGCTGACAAGCAGCGGGACGCAGCGTGAGAAAAAAGTAGTCCGTCAGCTATTGATCAGCACTTAAATAGCCCGATGCTTCTTGGGGATCTTTTAACGATTTAATCAATTAATCATGATAATCAACACTTTTAGCCATGATTTTCGCGTAATCATAGCGTGTGTTTCTAAATCTAATGCGCCATTAATATTCACACGCTGACGCCCAGTATTGCTTTTAACGACCGACATTCCCGCGAAAAATTTAGCGCACTGGTGAATTAGTCATATAAATGATATCTTTGAATTTTTTTAAAACAAGGAATGCAGGATGCAATTGGTTAGAACGAAAGAGCTGACTACGGAAGGAATAGACCATCATGGGTTAGCGGCCGCAGTGAGCAGAGATTTAGGAATAGCAGATAAGATTAATCGTCGCATAGGCAGCAAGGACCCGCGGCGTAAGATTCAGCCTGGTTTAGCGGTTGTTGCAATGATAATCAATGGGCTAGGCTTCACCAATCGTCGCTTGTATTTAACCCCACAGTTTTTTCAAAACAAGGCGATTGAATTTTTGTTTGAGGAAAAGGTGTGTGCGGCAGATTTTGATGATCACGCATTAGGTAAAGCATTAGATGAGATTTCGGATTATGGCTCAAGCAAATTATATGGTGAGTTAGCGTTTGATGTAGCCCTAGAACAAGGCCTACTCGGCCCCCGGAGTCATCTGGATACAACCAGTTTTTCTTTACAGGGTGCCTATGAAAAGGATGGCAATGGGAGACGGCGTTCTTACTGAACTGTTGCGCATAGAATACGAAATCTTTTTTTCAAATGCACCCAAAACCCCCTATTTTACTAGAGATTTTTTAATAGCGGGAATTGCTGTACGTAGCTTGCTCATTGAGTTACCGAGATATTGAAGAATTAGCGTTAGAGCGTGGTCTAAAGGTAGATAACTCCACGATCAATCGTTGGGTCATTTTCTATTCGCCCCAATTGGAAGCAACATTTCGCAAGCGGCACAAACGACCTATTGGGCTTTCGTGGCGAATGGATGAGACCCATATTAAGGTTAGAGGAAAATGGGTTTACTTATATCGTGCAGTAGATAAGGAAGCGAAAACTGTTGATTTCATGATATCTGAAAAGCGTGATGAGCCTGCAGCACGCGCGTTTTTTGAAAAAGCGATTGGTTCCAATGGTTTTTCAGAAAAAGTAACCATGGATAAAAGTGGGGCAAACAAAGCTGGAATCGATACGATTAATTTAAAGCTGGCACTGCTTTTTATGATGGGCGGGCTGTTCATTCAGCTTACCGTGAGACAAATCAAATATCTCAACAACATCGTTGAGCAAGACCATCGATTTATCAAAAAAATCACCAAACCCATGAAGGGCTTTAAAGCATTTTATGCAGCAGAAGCGACCCTGGCAGGAATTGAGCTACACCACAAGCTTAGAAAAGAGCAGCATAGCCAGTCTGACAATCAAACTATTTTTGAGCAATTCTATGGACTCGCTGCATGATTTCGTCCAAAATAACTTCGTTTTATGTTTGGTAAAAAATTTGCGACAAAACCAGATAATGAACCATTAGATAAAATTAGTAGGTTTACTGATTTGGCTCAAGATAATATAGTGAAACTTAAAAACAAATTATAATTTTTTTGTCTTTTTAACAATTAGCCACAGACAGGTGATCCTATGACAAAAGACCTATTCAAACTACTTCCTGAAGGTCAAGAATCGAAGATTTCCACCTCTTTAGCTGTGAAAGAACTCTCTGCTATAGCGAGAGCTTCAAAAAGCAACTGTCAATTATTTAAGCCCTTGCTTATCGTGCGTGTTGTAGAAAAATTGCTACAGCACGTGGTTCGTGGGAATCAGAATGCAGCAAAAGACATGTTGTTAAGACAGCCGGATTTGTTGATTAAAAAAGGACTCGTTACGGACTATTCAGGTCGTACGTTTCATGATGTTTCAGCATGGCAGTGTATGTTATGGGCATTAGATACACGTTACATGGGACAAATGATGCTCTTGTGTGTGCCTGCTGGCAAAGAAGGCGCCGCGCTTAGAAAAGAGCTGCTCAAGCAATTTGACGCAATGGAACAAGGCATACACTATGAAGCGCCCGACATGTCTCCTAACAGTGAAACCATACATTATTGCGATAGTCATTATGATTTTGGGGTCATTGATGCGCTACAAAAATATATAAGAGACCGAGACGATAAATGCGAGGACAGAGACGCTGCAATATGGATGAATACGGTGGCTAAAGCACAGAGATGGATGCCTGCTAATGGACTTCAACATTATTGTGACCCGGATACAGCGTTTCAGCCGCTACCCGATTTTAAAGCGCAGGAGTTTAAGCGCTGTGACCGGTTTTATAACTGGATCTCTGAAGAGTCGCCTCATTCTGGAGCGTGGTCTCATTTATTCTCTGGGTCTTCTCTTGATTCTGGTTTTGGGTCCAAATTTAGTTTAATTAGGGCAAAGGGGCGTGCGGAGGGTAGTGATTGGAATGGCGACATTTTCAACGAATATGCGACAGAGGCTTTGCTCGCTCTGCACCAGTTATATAAAGTGAGAATGAATGACGCTCAGCAATTAAAGGACAAGTTACACCCGTACATCTTTCAAGCAGCGACACACACCCGAGGCTAACTATAGATACGGGTGAAAATATTTTTGTGTCTTATGCGAGCACTTTCGATATCAGAAAATGCTCGGCTCGCTAGAGTTCCAGGGCAATTAAGTCTGCTCCGTCTCCAACAGGAAGGACTGGCTCCAAAAAAATGCTATGTTGCCGTAATGTAGTCGTTTGCACAGGAGCAGGATGGTTTGTCTTTTTAGTCCGTAAATAATCTACTAATGCTGGATGAACATTGTTGATAGCAAATTGAATACCTTTATCCAACAAATTATCAGAAACACTAAAGCCCTCTTGCACTAATATCTTTTGCATGAGTAACAGATGGCCAAGTGAGGCAGTGCGTAAGAAAAATTTTTCTTTCGCAGTAGGATCATTGCCCGAAAAAACATCTTTCATTAATTTTTCCTCGCGCTGAAGGCCCCCAAGTACATTCATCTTCTTTACAATTGAGAGAACAATATCCTCCTCGATACTATCTCTCAATTGTTCAAGCTTTGTTAATTCCGGGGCTCCCAGTTGAAATAATTCAATTAACG
The DNA here is from genome assembly GCA_947504795.1 of Legionellaceae bacterium. Classification (GTDB taxonomy): domain Bacteria; phylum Pseudomonadota; class Gammaproteobacteria; order Legionellales; family Legionellaceae. The sequence continues at coordinate 3,152 of CANNJG010000030.1, read as the reverse complement.
TGTTGCGTTGATAGTCTAAGTTTTTAGGCACAGAGGTCTCTTGTCCAAGCTCATTCTTTTGAGTAACGGGCCCACCTTTGGCTGTACGTTTAAGTTTACCTAGCTCATCATACGCGTAAACAGGGAATAAGGACTCATCGTAGGGGAAGGTATCAACACACAGCGCTTGGTAGGCTGCTCGCAGATCGGCCTCAATAAGTGCTTCCGTGTAATGCTGCAATGGAGGCTTATCGTTACTAGGTACTAACAAAGGCACATCATAGTGATATTGCGCTTTAATCTTCAGGGCATGCAACGCCAAATTTAAACGATAAAATAACGAAACTTGGCTGGTATACAGCGCACGTACCGCCCCTTTTGTATTAGAAACGAGTAGTTCATTATAATCCACTCCGCTATCTTGTTGTCTTAATGCCGCAATAGAAATAGCGTATTTAGGATTTTCTCTTTCTGCCTTAATACGGCTCGCGAGGGTTTTATATATAGCCTGCATCATTTGACATTCTTTTGGGTCGTTTTTTAGGCGCAGACTGCATGCCTTGTATTCTGCTCTAAGCAGTTCTCTTAACTGGGTTAAGTTGGCATCCGTTGGACGATAGTAGGCATTATCCAATTTCGTTGTGATTCTCTCACACGTCGTTCTTAAGTGGTCGACTAATAAGCTGGCACTATCATCGGGTGACGACGTGGTCAGTTGCTGGAAAAGTGTCTCGATGGCTTCCTGAACCTTGGATGAGTCTCGAATCCAAACTTGATTCGCAGTCACCATGTTTCGCGGCCAAATATAACGTTCACTTTTCAAATCAATCTGATCAATAGTAGAAAGGACGCCTATGGGAAAATACTTGCTTTGCCGGTCAAGCTGCCCTAAAAATGGGGCTATGCCCGCGTTCGGATGTAACAATGAATGGGCCATTTTTTTTGTGTAAATGGTATTTTTTGCTCTTCCTCGGAGACCCAAACGCCACTCCGCTCCTGTCTTATCTGAAAATCGACTTGGTTTCACAATCGGCTCTTGAAAGCGTAACTCGGGTTCAAAGGTGTCTGCCAGCATGCGCTGATATACGCGTCCATTTCTCGGATCTGAATACTGTCTACGATCTATAGGGCGAGAGAGGTAAGTCTTCGCTTTGACAGGATATCGCTCATGCACTGGATCTTCCAGCGCACGAAAAAGGTACTGATAATCAGGGTGATTTTCACCGTTGAGTGCCATAGTCGATACTAATCTCCCCAAAGCCTTATGGTTAGTGATTAAATTAATCGCATCAACACGACCATTGTCTTCAATCAAAAGCGCCTCTCTTTGGATGGCTTTAGGTACTTCAACTTGCTTGAACTGAATCAGCTGATCCTGCAGCAGTTGTTTGTAATGTGCTTTTGTAACTATCACAGAATGAACAGCCTGATCGTTATGCACAGGCTCCTCTTTAAAGAACAAAGCATAGGTTGTCATAAAGTGTGTCATCTGTTTAGCATCATCAAAGAAAAGTGTTACTTTGTCTTGAGTACTATCCTGTTCGACGCGCGAGATAATAGGTAATTTGTCGCTATTCATAACTCCTGATATAGGGTTGAGGGTGTGCAGAGAATTGATAAGCTTTAATGCATTTTGATGATGATCGATACGATAAGAACCCTCTTGGAGGCCAACGCTATGCTGAAAATCAAACATACTGCGATCATAGGGTAATGCTTTCCGTTTATCACCATCAGCTGTCAAACACTGTATAATTACTTTACCTATCTCTGCGTTACGATTTAAATTAGGATTATTTTTACAAGCATCAGCAATATGTTTGACTTTTTTTAAGCAATCCTCGCGTTGTGCTTTAAATTCTTCTGTTGATAACAAACCAAACATTGTTTTTTGACCCGTGCATGCGAGTGTATCAAATACATAACGCATTAATGCATAAAAAGATTCCAATTTTGTTGGATCTGGATCATCTGTAAAATCATAAAAATGAGCTCGATTTAGAAAACAGTCAAACGTACTTGTACTGAGGCCTAAGGGATAGCAACGTATTAAATCAATAGCATGTGCTAGCTCCGTCAGAGCAAGCTGACTGTCGGCTAATGTTCTAACTTCACCAAGAGGAAACAATTCGTTCAGTGTGTAGTCACCGCCCTGAATTAAAACTAGTGCTTCTTCACGGTTCACTCGATTCTGTCTTTTTGCGATCACGTAATCAATGAATATTTCAATCGGTTCTTCTCGAGAAAATATCACCTCCTCAATATTCTGGTAACCCATGAGCTCCACAACAATAGCGTCACGATAAATGGTTTCGATAGAATCATCATACTGATTTTTTCTATATTCTTTAGCGTATTTGAGATACTCCTTACCGGACGTAGCACGAAATTTTTGATAAGTGGCCAGCGCAAAGCGATTAGATCCGCTGGTATCTTTAAAGCCTGTTTCATCTTGTCGCCCCACCACAGAAAATAACATCATGGTTTGTAGCGTTTCAAGATGAGCCTCGGTTAAGTTCATATTTTCAACACCATGCTCTTTCGCATAGGCATGAAGCGTCGTAATAAAATAGCTCACTCGAACAGAATGAGTCAAACCATGATTGGGACGATAGATAATGGCTTTCATTTTACTACCGGTATTTAACTCTAGACGCGCTGTGTTGAGAGTAGATTTACCCTTCTCCACTATCTGATCGTACCAGACCTTTGCTTGCTTTTTACACCGATTAAATTCTATCCATTTTGATTCATCGAATGCAAGACTTTTTTCGTCTCCTAATGAGCGCTCCTCCCCTAATAATTTTGCTTTTAGGTGGTCCGCATGAAATTTCATCACGAGATCAATCTGCTCTTTTAAAAAAATATGGTCATCAATGCTAATATCCATATATTGCTGTGCCGTTTCGCCGGATAAATTAATCATCACTCCATCCTCCATTTCAATCATCGCTAATTGACTGAACCATCGATCAGCCATGGGTGTGATGGAATAGGGCGTATTAAAATGATGTTCACTGACGTACTCAACCGCTTTGAGAAATTCATGGTGATTAATGAGTGTTGGTGTCAGCTGGTACTGTATGAGCTTCTGCGGATCCAATGCAACAAGATAGGGCATGACTGACTGATGTCCACCTCGAGCGGCCTGTCGAACAGCAAGGTAATCATTC
>CANNJG010000029.1 GCA_947504795.1 Legionellaceae bacterium | reverse complement strand
TCTTCACGTGTCGTTTCAAAAAAGACATGATTAACCGGAATGGGGGAGGTCTCAGCACCAATCAGCTGCTCCTGATACAACCAGCGTTGCGCCGCTTCCCTTAAATTTACTTTATCCTCATCAAAATGCCCAAATTCGGTTTTGTGACTCACGATATACACCGTAATGTCTCGTGCTTGACACACGTTAAGGAACGCTTTAAATCCAGAAAAACACACCGCTTGATGCATATAAGCCCCATAAACCTGGCCTTGTAGGCGCTGCCAAAGCGTATCGCCTTCGGGTGAGCACTGCAACATCTCGCGCAACTGCTGCTTAGAGCCTTGAAAAGTGCGAGGAACCAATTGCCAGGCTTTCGCCAACTCTGAAAACACCTGATCATAACAAGCAATTGTATTATCAAAATCCAGTCCCAACCGCATGGCGTGCAGTGCGCTCATCGCTTATTTTGCCTCGCAACAAATCGCAAAGAAATAATGCGCCATGGGTGCGAATCCGGTATGAACGACTTCGTCATTCATCGAAAACAAAAACACCGTGTGGAAATGTGCTTCAAACGTCTTCTTAAATGCCTCGCCTGATTTGCAATTTATGTGACCTATTTTACTTTGTGGCGAGGCATATTGTTGAGATTCCAAAGAAGGCGCACCAATAATCATAACGCCATGAGGCGCCAAGGATGTTTTGATATGCTTAATGTAGAGATGCTCTCTCGCAGGCTCAATATGTTCAATCACATCTAAACTATAAACGGCATCATACTTCTTGGGTAATGAGTTAGATAAAATATCATGAATACTTGCCTGAAAAGCCCATTTTTCAACGCGTCTACTGTTGATGTCTTCAATAAAAAGAGGATCAATATCATAAACATCGAGCTGTTCTACCTCTTGTTTGACAACGCGGCTTCCAAAAGCATCACCGCATCCAATCTCCGCAACGCGCGATTTACCGCTCAGCATTTTGGACACAAACTTGTAACGAGATAATAAAAAACTTAAGCGTCGTGGGTCATCGTGCCAAACTTGGTTGGTCATAATCCCTAATTGGGTTAATCCCTGTTGCCGCATGACTTCCAAGCAGTCATTATATTGTGGTTCTACTGTACTCTTATCCATAGCTATATTAACTCCTAGGCTCGCAAGATTTTTCTAACTTTCAAGATGATACGGTAGGGAAATAAGCGACCTACTTGCACTACAAACCCATTATTAGCACATAATTTCCAAAGTAATTTAACCGACATAAAAGAGCGTGCTTCTGATGACAATAACAATACCCACACATAGCGAATGGCATGATGAGGGAGTAATGCTGATTCTTTAAAAACTACCCAAAATTCAGGGTAATGTGAGCGGATCGTTTGAATCGTATCAACTACGACTCGATTTTGCACCGATGTATGGTGCAATCCCTGTGCGTATCCTTTTTTACGAATATCAATATTTACAAAAACATGGTTTGTGTAATAAATACCATGACGAAACGCAATAACAAAGTATAATAACCAATCGGAATGCCATTTTAAAGCGGGCAGCAATGAGCCAGCCATAAGAATCGCTTCTCTGTTCATAAACATACTGCCACCACCATTAAATCCAACATGACTATTCCTTGCCAACAATTGAAACTGCCTAGCATCAATGTATTGGTTAGCCGGATAGGACAGGTGACGAAAAAAACGTTCTTTCAAGTCAAAACGCTTTACCCATGCATCACCGCAGATTAAACCTACCTCAGGGTAGTTGGACAATATGCTTTTGGCAACGCACACCGCATTGAGGTCACACAGATCATCCGTTGCACACAGCATCACAAAACGCCCTGTGGCAGCGTTTAATCCTGTGTTGATAGCGGCACATACCCCTAGGTTAACTGGATGTGAAAGTAGCCTTAACTGTTGATGCTCTTGTTCATAGCGTTGCAACAATGACAAACTATTATCCGAAGATCCATCATCAATCACAATGATCTCGTCAAAAGGCACGGATTGACTCAATAAGGCATCTAGCGCGGCTGGAAGTAAAGCTGCTGCGTTATAGGTAGGCAAAATAGCACTGATGGTGGCTGCTGCCTTACTCGGAGTCGACATCGATCCCCTCATGAGCGTATTAGGTTTCACCTTAAAAACAACCGCTGTACAAAACCCGAAATTCATCCGAAACAACCATACCCACAGATTACGAATCAACACAAATAATCCTAAGCCTAACGCTGACATTATAAAAGCGATATATTTTAAAATACGGTTATGCATAAACCGTCTATTAATCAATTTCGATATCCAATGACTGATAATCGTTAAGTTGTTACTGACCAGTGCATAGGAAGAAATAGCATTGACTGCACCGATAAGTATTGGTATTTTACTAAAAACCTCTTGTTTAAAGAAAAGTTCCGTATAGCCATTCTTCGTATGCTCATTAAAAACGACAATATCAATTACGCCATCCGGATGCAAAAACAAACTGATTTGAGTAATAATCTTATCAATGTCCGCCAGTCCCTTTAAATTGAGAATCAAGATGCAATGTGCTATCGAATAATGGTTCAATTCTGCCAGCGTTTTTGAATGACCCAAGCATGTTAAGGGATATTGTTTTCTGACATTCAATACCTTTCTAAACCAATTGTTATAGGCTATAAAATCAGGATCATATAAAAGCATTGTTCGATTTGGATCTTCGGTGATTTGGGTGTGTAGTATTTTTTTAGTTAAATAGTATTCGTACCATTGAAAATGCCAGGGGTAAACCATTGGCGGAGAACCGAACAATACTTGCTTCAGCCGCTTTGGGATCAACCAACCAAAACGTTGTTTGTTTCCTAAAATAGCGTACCCCTTTTTCTTACGTTCATGATTAAAATCTTTGATAGCCATAAGCCAATAAGGATGTGATCTATGTTTAACCGGTTTGCTTTTGCCAAGCGCGCTCATAATCGGCGCAATGAAATCGTCCAACTGTTGCTCTATAACATCCAGATCAGAGTTTCTTAAATCTTCAACATGATAGTAAATGGGGTGTTGACTGTTTTCACGATGTTGTTGCGTTGTCCATTCTCTAAGGGCACGTATCAAATGATTGTGTTGGTACGCCCCTATACTTACGGAAGTTACCTCATGATTTTCAGGCTGCATTTCAACCACAAGGTAATCATCGGAGTCATTGATCACACCTATATTACCCGAGGGACACATTTCTGGAATAAATGAATAGTCACAGGAAGCACCAATCGTGTAATCCATTTTTTCAGGCTTAATACATAACATATGCAATAAAAAAAATCGTCCTACCACCATATCATTTTGTCGATAAAAAAATCTATTTGCCCTGTAATTATGAAGTGTCGCTTGATTAACTAAGCTTGCTACGGTCATTAAATGTAAATGCTCAAAACTAATCTTGAGTAGTTCACGAGGCTCAATGGACAAAACACCGGTTTTTTTATCCAAACATTTTTTAAGCGCGGGACGTACGCCGCTATCGTTTACTTGGAAATTGCCTGCACATATGCCACTATAGCCTTTCTGCATGTACCGCATCAAACCTAAAAATGAACCATTGGCCATCACATAATCAGACGTTAAAAATATAAAGTAAGTGTCTAACATGGCTGCGCGTGTCAATTTAATTGCACGATCGAAGGCAAGCGTCAACGTGGTCGAATAATTGCCGTCCACAATCAAATCATCGATAGCAAGAAATTCAACACTACAAGCGCAGTCCAAGGATTTATAAGCCCTTTGTTTTTCAAAATAACTCGTATCTTTTTGTTTGCTCAAAAACACAAAACGCGTGTCATAGGCTTTTGCAAGGGCTGGGATATTACCAGGAGCAAGCAAACTCGGAAGAGAATATTGAAAAAACTCATCAATATAAGACTCTCCCCACACGCCAAGTAAAATACACGCCTTTTGTTTCATCAATAGGTACCCAACACTCAATTAGCGCAACTCAATCGCTTGCATTTTTTTAATGTTATAATATTGCGGATTGGTCAACGCATCCACCACTTTATTGTGTTTAAAAGCTTCAATTAAATCCTTAATCGCATCTTCTAACGAGTATTGCGGAGTAAACCCTAAATCCCGTTTGATCCTGTCAGAAGAGATATGATAAGACCGATTATCGTTAGTAGATTGGACTTCGATTTCAATAGGCTCAGCAAACGCGGTTCGAACCATGTCTGCAATCTGATTGATTGAGAAATTTTGATAGCCCACGTTAAACGTCTTGCCATCAATTTGTTCTGTTGTGGCTGCCAAGACCGCCAAATAAGCATTCGCCATATCTTTGATGTGGATATTAGGACGTAATTGATCGCCCCCAAATACTTTAATTTTCCTATTAAAATACGCGTGAGTCGTCAAAATGTTTACCGACAAATCCAGGCGTAACCGTTCTGCATAACCGCAAACCGTCGCAGGTCGAATCACTATCGTTTCAAATCCTGGACCCGCTTCTTCGGCTAACACGATTTCACAATCCGCTTTATATTTTGAATAATCCGTCAAGGGTTCCAAACTTAAGTCCTCGGTAACATTTTGCACTTCTTTAACCCCATAAACAGAGGAAGACGACGCGTAGATGAACCGTTGCACTTTTAATTCTTTGGCAATCTGAACCATAGGACGAAAGGCATCAAAATTTATGCTTCTACCAAGACCAGGATCTAAATCAAAAGACGGATCATTCGAAATACACGCCAAATGGATTACCGCATCACACCCCTGCATGGCATCACGCACCACGTTAGCATCCCGAATATCACCTCGAACCTCTTTTAGTCCAGGATTGGTTTTATAGACCGCAAATACGTCTGGATGGTAAAGATAGAGATCAAGTACTACCACTTCATACCCTTGCTCTAATAACTTGGGTACCAGACAGCTCCCTACATACCCTGCTCCGCCCGTAACTAATACTCGTTTCAATCGATTGTCCATCATCACTCTCTCTTATAAGGATACTGACATCGTATCTTCAACTGTTGCTAAAATTCCTGCTTCTTCTTGAATAATGTAATCCAACAGCGCATGGCCTAATGCTAGATGCGATACTTCGACTACACCATACTCTTTGGCGGATACATAAAAATTGATATCCCCTAAGCGGCGCAACACATTATCCGGATGGAATCCTGACAGGGTTACGACTTTGCAACCGACCATCCGAGCTGCTTTTACCGCATTCACGATATTCGCTGAATTTCCAGAACTACTGATTGCAATTAATATATCTTCCTGACGAGCATGGAACTCTATTTGTTTTGCAAACACATGCTCGTAGCCAAAGTCATTTCCAATACAAGTTATGGCAGAAGCGTCATTGAAAGCCATAGAAGGAATATGCCCATTTTTAGAATAATCAATCGCTAAATGGCTGCAAATGCCGGCGCTTCCACCATTTCCCACAAACAAGAGTTTTCCACGAGCCTGGCGCATCGATTGGACATACTGGATGTAGTGATGAAATCCATGAGATAGGGTTAAAGACTCATTATCCTCTGAGGTCACGACCGCATTTAACTGCAAATGACATAGTTGATTAAAATAATCGTTAATCCATTGTTCCATTTTCCATTCCCTTTTATGTTGGTTTTAATTTTAGCAGTATGGCTTGATTGTTTTGTCTTTCCTCAAAGGCGGGAATCCATTCATTAAAATGGCGCTGAACCCAGTCGAGGAGAGTTCCATGCCTTCACCGATAGGACAGAAACTAAACCGCCTCTTCCGCCCCCAGACATTCAAACCATAATTTGGTGGCTTCCGCAATCGTATTAGGCGTCCAAACTGGTGCATCTCTCCAATAATCAATATGCTTCAGCATAATGTTGACCCCTTCTTCGATAGACACGTTGGCTTTCCATTTTAACAAAGAATTAATTTTACCCACATCAGCCCAGGTAGTGTCCGGCTCCCCGGGACGTTTACGAATATGAACTGTTTCTTTAGAGCGGAGTAATGCCACCAATCGATTAATCGAAACCGGCGGCATCCCACTTCCCACATTGAAAATATGACCGCTTAACAGACTATCTGCCGCACACAGTAAGGCATCGACGACATCACTCACGTAGGTAAAATCGCGAGTTTGCTCACCGTCTCCTACAATAGTCAAAGGCTTGTCTGCTAACATTTGTGCGAGAAAAACCCCAAATACTGCACCATAACTCCCTGAGGTGCGTGCTCGAGGTCCATAGACATTAAAGCATCGTAAGGACAAGGCAGGCACTTTGTAAAGTTGACTCCAATGCATCACCATTTGCTCACCTAAGTTTTTGGTTAACGCATAAGGATACTGCGGCGAGATGCGGGCGTCTTCTGGGGTTGGATACGTATCAGGAATCCCATAACATGTTGACGATGCGATATAGATTAAGCGTTGCACCTGATGCTTGCGAGCCGCCTCTAAAACGGAAAAAGTGCCATCAACATTCGAACGGTAATACTCTAATGGGTTTTGAATCGAGGGAACGATGTCAGCACGTGCTGCCAAGTGAAACACCCTTGATGCGCCGGCCGTTGCTTTATCCATTGCGGTTACATCAGCGATGTCTTCGATAATCAATTCTAAATTGGGATTTTGTTTATGCTGCTCTAAATTTCTAAGATGGCCGGTAATTAAACTATCAATAACCCTAACTTTTCTACCTTCGGTTAACAGTCGATCCACCAAATGACTGCCAATAAACCCTGCCCCGCCGGTAACAACATCCATGTCCTACTCCTGAAAATCAAAATTCTCTTCAATTACATCCGTATAATGCAATGGAACTTTATGACTAGCGGCAAGTATGCTCGAAAATTGTAAGCTTGTAAACGAGGGTAAAAAAATATTTTTTATCCCTTTTACAATAGCGCTAGTCGACTGGACCAACGTCTCAGATCGGCCTAAACGTTGCGCAAAATAACACCCCAGTTGATAATAAGAAACATCTTCGGGGCCTGAAAGCTGAAAGCACCCTGTTTCCTGTTGACGCCCTATCCATTCAAGTGTTTCAACTACATTCGACAACGAAATTGGTGCAATTACCATATCATGAAACGCCTCAATAGGCGTGTGATTACGTAAGCATTCAATCCAATGGCGAAAAGGCAGTGCGTTAGGACTGATGACTTTTGTCAAGCGTACAATCGCATACTGCTGGCATTGCGTTTGAATAAAGCGCTCTACGCTAGACTTCTGCCGACCATATTCATTCCGCGGATGTGGCGAAGCATTTGCTAATACAGTCGGCACATCGCCTGAAAAAACTTGGTTAGTAGAGAGATAGACTATCCTCGTATTGCGATTGGTGAAATAGGTAATCAGTCTTTTGGTAGCGTCCACATTAATACGTGAACTGGTATCAGCGTTATCTTCACAAAACGCCATGTTGGATATCCCGGCACAGAGGTACACTGTTGAGAAGGGGATATCGGGGAAATGCCAATTCTTAGGAGGCTCGGCTAGATCTAAGGAAAATATTTTTTGAGCTTCGTCTGACCATGCGCGTCGTGTTGTGCCATAGACGGAGACGTTATTCTGGGCGTTTAAATGACGAAATAGGGCAGTGCCGATGGTTCCGTCTGCACCTACTATCAGTATGTTCGACATAACGTAACGATCCGCTGCTCTAGATCACTGGATCCCGCAGACAAGCCGCGGGATGAAGGGAATGGGTCAGTTGTTAACACATCGCTAAGTAAAATAAATAAATCCATAGTCTCCTTGATAATTCCATTGTTTAAACAAAGACTTCCAACCTTCCGGTCTAAAAAATGACTCGCAAGTCAATTGCCAATATAACAAATTGACTTTCTCTGCTTCAGTGCGGAAAGATTCAATACAACACCATTTTTTGGAACTGTTCCCCACCCGCTCCATTTCACAAATCGCTTGTTCTAATTCGTTAATAGTTAAATTATGAAACGTATTAATCGAAAAAACGAAATCAAACTGATTCTCATCAAAGGGCAAGTGGGTACATGACCCCACCCGTAATCTATCTTGAATTTCAGGTTTCGCATTCGCTATCGCATACTCAGAAATATCAATTCCTGTGACCTCAATCCCGGGCACAACTTGAGTGATTTCATACAACAAAAAGCCTTTACCACAGCCAATGTCTAATACTTTATCTCCTGCTTTTAAACCATAATGCGCAACGATATCTTCGGCGATAGAACGCCATCTACCATCATAATGATAGCCACCATAGCCAAAGCTTCGATCCCCATCCCAGTAATCAAACCCCCACGCCTTCGCCTTCGTGGCACATTGGGCTTTATCCGTTTGTATCACACGCTCTATATAATTTCTTTTAGTGACCCCTTGGTATTTTTCAAGGAAATTAATTTCATTCATTGTATCGTCTCCAATCTTACCGTCGTTACTTCAACAAATGCGTCATATGCTTAATTAAAGGAATTTTTTCAACGGAACTTTTGTTACCCATAATGTTCACAGCCTCAGCACCTACTACATTACTGATGAAGCCGACCAACTCCGAAGGGGCTTGCTGCGCCACAAACAAACTGGTGATCGCTAGCACCGCATCGCCAGCTCCAACACGGTCTTTCACCGATACCGTTAGAGAAGGAGACTCCACAATATCTTCTCCGACTTTACAAGCAAACGATCCTTTCACCCCATTCGTCACAATGGCATTCGCATAATCAAAGTCGCTCATTAGCTGTTGCATTTGCTCTTTCAGCGTGATGTGTTTTTGCCGAAAATTGAGCTGCAATTCACGATTGGCGATACACACAAAATCGGCTTTCTTATATTTTGAAATGCAATTAAACCCATGGTTCCCGGCATTCGCCTGGGTATTCACTGCCAAAAACTTAGCGTCTTGCTCTAACAAAGCGATAGAATCCGAATCCAATAATCCATGTCCATAATCAGTGACAATCACCAGGTCGTACTGTTTTATTTTTTCACGAAGAGAATCGATCAATGCTTGTTTTTGTTCATGTTCAAAAAAACAATCATCAATTTCATAAATTTCAAATAATTTTTGGGTAGAGTACTCTTCAATATAACGACGTTTAACAGGGGTAGGCGAATTCGCTTTGTGATGAAAAGTTAGGCCAACATTCTCTTTGACATTTTGCCGAATGAAATCCTCATATTCTCTTTTTTCTCCTAACATCGTAATACAATGAACCTCTGAACAAAAACTACTCACATGATTGGCGACCGCCAAGATTCCGCCAGCATAAACCTCTTCGCGATGGTATTTCGTCACAAGGACAGGTTCTTTGCCGGATTTGCCAATCGCCTCACCAAAATGATAAATATCTATGATGGCTTCCCCTATAACCAGTACTTTCATCGCCTTGATTTTTTCAAAATATCCAACGATATCGTCGATAGAATACTTGGTTTTAATAGTCTTTAAATAAGCACTCACTTCTGGGGTAAACGCAGGGAAATATTTATTTAACAGTGTTGAGGAGCTAAATACAATATCCTGTGTCAACACAAGCTCACCACCCACAGCCTTAACCGCCTCGGCTTCCTCTAAAATTTTACCGGTTACATCTTTATCCGTCTCTTGGTATTCAATTCCTTTAACGTAATAATCGGGTCTAATCTCATGGATAACTTTAATCGAAGTCGGATAATGGTTAATGATTACAAAATCAACACAAGTCAATGCCGCCAGAGCTTCTGCTCGTAATTGTTCAGAAAAATACGGTTTACCTGGGCCCTTATTAACATAGGGGTTTGCGGTAAGCGTAACGACCAAAAGGTCCCCTAGCTCCTTTGCTTGTTGTAAATGTTTGATGTGTCCAATATGCAATAAGTCGAATACGCCATGACATTGCACGACTTTTTTTCTATCTCGTCGAGTTGCCAGCACCTTTGCACTGTCTTCAAAGCGGACAATCTTTTGACTGGTATACCCCATAGCACTGACTACTTTATGCGTCGTTACTTCTGCATGCGCTCTTTCTATCGTGTCCATTTCTTCAAACATTCCCTCTCCCAGTCATCATGTATTAAATCGCAACGGTCTCAGTCTGTATTGAGGGCAAGAGTGCATGCATGTTTGCATCAGAGACCACTATTTGATTCAACTGCAGCAACGCCTCTACTGATTTAACTTGTTCCCATATCTTAATCGACAAATCTTCTAGTGCAAAATATAGTGTCTTTCCGCGTTGCAGTAAGGTGGTGTAGAAATCCACCCGCATATCATACTGCTCAGGCAACATAAAAACACTGAACATCACAATCCCATCGATGGTATCTGAAGAAGTCAACAGCTCTTGCAGCATCATGTAACAACCTGGCATTCGATACTCAGTAGCACTTAATAAATACGTCAAATGATGTTTTTGACAACACTGGCGAATCATCATATTTTGAACAAATTGAGGAAACTCACCAGATGAATAACGGCGACTACCTATATACCCTCGGTGACCGTGCAGCGTTTCATCACTCATCAAATCCCTCCGGCAACCGATAGTCTAATCCCAAACGAGTAAGCGGTCTTACCGTAATTGGCTCAAAGAATTCGCCAAAAGTCTTCCCATTATAAGGGGTCAGAATACTCTTAAAGCGACAGTTCATAGACCAACGCGTCTCATCGGTGCGATTAATCCGATTACCATGCATGACATTTTGGGAGAAAAACAAAGCAGAACCGAATGGAACATTGAGAAATTCGACTTTATCTTGAATCGCTTGAAACAAATCTTCCGCACCTTGGTTTTTAAAGCGATTTAACTGCGCCTGGGTGGCCTCATCAAAATCCGCGCGCGTGAAATACATCGATTTGGTCTCATAACAATTCACCAAAGGAAGCCACATCACAATTTCATAAGGAGAATCCCCAGACCACACATCGGCATGCACTGGAAGCAAGGAGCTATCGTCGTGGGGAAATTGAATACTCAAGTTAACCCGGCGCTGCATTGACAATTCGTTTCCAACCAGATCAAATAAAATTTGTTTTCCCAAATTAAAATAAGCCGTTCTAAACCAAGGGAGGCGGTTCATTTCAGCAATCACTTGCAACCGCACATCATTCAAAGCAGCTGGATTAATTTGATGATGAAACGTGTTAAGAAACGCATCATGGTGATCATCGTCTGGCACGGCTATGCCCGCTGATTTGGCGGCTATGTCCACAATGGCTTTGCGCATATTGTGAAGTAAGGCATTATTTTCAACAGCACAAATAATATACTTATATTTTAAAAATGTTTGTGCAAATACCGTTTCTTGTTCCGTATAAAAATCAAACAACATTTTAATCCTTTAAGAGTATCAAACGCCTTTGCTAATTTATCAAATTACGTTTCAATTTTCAATTATCTTTGTTTGATTATATCTAGTAACAAGACTGCCCAACCTCAACCGAGGCCTGTTTCATCGCTTCAACCCCGGGCTGATCAAAAGGGTTGATATTCCACAGCACTGATTGGATAAAGACCTTGTGTTCGTATAATGCAATCAAAGCACCCACAGACCGTGCAGAGTTATCAAGGAGTTGCAGATGATTACACGTAACAAACCGGTATGTATCCCGCTCTAAATCGAGTTGCTTGGTGGTTTGTTCAGATAAATAGTGCCCATGTTGCCTCACAAGCGCGTTATTTAACGAACGAATGCTAATCAAATCCGCCGCGATGGACTGCGTCCCTTGAGATAACATTTGGAAGTAACTGTGTTGCGCTTGACTCCCTGACCCGCCCCAAATAACGGGAACAGTCGAATAATTCAGATTACGGCCATGCTTATCAATGGATTTACCATTACTTTCCATTTCTAATTGTTGTAAGTAAGGCACAAACCATTGCAACGATTGCGCATACGTTAAGACGAGCAAGTTGTGAATGTTCAGATAATTATTATTCCACACGCCTAACAGCGCCAACATCAGCGGCAGATTGTCCGCACCCTGCGCCTGCAGACAATGCTCATCCATGGCACAAGCCCCTTGTAATAACGCCGTAAATCGATCATAGCCAAGCGCGATACAGACAATGAGGCTAATCGCCGAGCAAACCGAATAGCGCCCACCAACCCAATCCCAAATCGGCACTATTCGCTCAAACCCTAAGGCTTCTGCACGGGCAGTATGGGCAGTAACTGCAATAAAATGCTGCGCGCAATAATGGTTATACTGCCCCCATTCCTTGATTTTTTTTGCATTCCATAGCGCTTCTGCTGTGGTAAACGATTTAGAAGAAACGATAAATAACGTAGCATCAGGGTCGAGGCGTTGCGTCAATCGATTAAACGCATGGACATCAAAATCTGAAATAAAATAATAGGCTAAATATTGCGCACTCCATTCTGCCAAGGCATTTATACAAAATTGTGGCCCTAACATAGAGCCCCCAATCCCGATATTAACAATGTGCGTTATCGATTTACCCGTGCGCCCTAACCATCTACCGCACCTAATGTCATCGGAAATCTCGCGCATCTGATCGCGCGCGGCACTAACCTGACTAATAATATCGACGCCCTCAACCCAGATAGGCGTATCAAAAGCACGCAAAGCTGTATGCAACGCGGGCGTGTGATGATTCATGAAATTGGCGGACACGAGATCGGATAGGGCTTTTTCAATTTCACATTCTTCAGCCATTTCTAGCAAGAGTAATAGCGCATAATCCGGTATTTTTTGGTGCTGATAATCTAAGGTGATATCCCCCATATCCAACACTCGGGAACGTTCTGTTTGATGTATCTGGTTAACGCGATAGTGTAACCGATAGTTTTCTAATTTTTTCCAAGCTGCGCGCTCTGTGAGCAACATCTTTGTTTTGCCTTATTTCCTTATAGACAGGGAATCGACTTTAGACTGATTGATTTCTAAAATCAATAGATTCGATTAGGGCGCTAGACTTCATTCCAAAATTCAGGCAAAATCGCAAATTTATTGTACTATATTCTTTGCGCGTGCGTATTTCGTAAAGCGTAGGCATACTGGGTCCATCACTTATATTCAAGAGAGAACGATTAATGGATATTCCGAAAATTAAACCTTTGATTAAATGGCTAGTGGACATGGGGTTCACTGAGATTGAAATCAAAAAAGGTGATGAGTCTTTACGGGTCGGACGCCAAGATATACACGCCTCGCATCATCATCACGCCCCGGCGCATGTCCAGATCCCTGCACACACTCTAGCGTCTATTCCGGCTGCATCGCCTGCCAGTGTACCCAAACCGGCTATTCCCGGTCATCCTGTCCTCGCGCCGATGGTAGGCACCTTATACACCTCCCCGTCGCCTGAAACGCCTCCCTTTGTCACTATGGGTAAACAGGTTAAAAGCGGCGAGACCTTATGTATCATCGAAGCCATGAAGATGTTTAACGAAGTAGAAGCCGATCGCAGTGGCACGATTACCGGTATATTAGTCGCTAATGGTGACCCTGTTGAGTTCGGTCAACCTTTATTTATCATCGAATAAAAGGATACGTTATGCTGTCTAAAATAGTGATTGCCAACCGCGGCGAAATTGCATTGCGTATTTTACGTGCTTGTAAGGAATTAGGTATCGCGACGGTTGCCGTGCATTCCGAAGTTGATAAAGATTTATTGCATGTGCGTCTCGCCGATGAAACCGTTTGTATTGGCCCGGCGCCGTCACAAAAAAGTTACTTAAATATCCCCGCCATCATTTCTGCTGCAGAAATTACAGATGCTGTTGCGATCCATCCTGGCTATGGTTTTTTATCTGAAAATGCGGATTTTGCTGACATTGTTGAGCAAAGTGGCTTTCGCTTTATCGGTCCTCGCCCCGATACAATTCGGATGATGGGCGATAAAGTATCGGCCATTGCTGCGATGAAAAAAGCAGGGGTACCGTGTGTGCCGGGATCGGATGGCCCGCTTACAGAAGATAATCATTTAAATTTATCGTTAGGCAAAAAAATTGGCTACCCTGTGATTATCAAAGCGGCCGGAGGCGGAGGCGGGCGCGGCATGCGCGTCGTTCATAGCGAAGCCCATCTCCTCAATGCCATTGGTTTAACACGAAGCGAAGCCAAAGCTGCATTTTCTAACCCAACGGTTTATATGGAAAAATTTCTTGAAAACCCGCGGCATATTGAATTTCAAGTCTTAGGTGACGGAAAAGGTCGTGCGGTTCACCTCGGTGAACGCGACTGCTCAATGCAACGTCGTCATCAAAAAGTATTGGAAGAAGCCCCTGCCCCCGGAATTACTGAAAAAGAACGCCAAAAAATGGGTGACCGCGTCGTTAAAGCCTGTGAAGAAATAAAATACCGCGGCGCCGGTACATTTGAATTTTTGTACCAAGACGGCCAATTCTATTTTATTGAAATGAATACGCGAATTCAGGTTGAGCATCCTGTCACCGAAATGATCACCGGCATTGATTTGGTGAAAGAGCAAATTAAAATCGCCAGTGACCTACCGTTTACGCTCAAGCAAGCGGATATTCGTTTTCGCGGCCACGCATTAGAATGCCGTATCAATGCCGAAGATCCCAACACGTTTATGCCTTGCCCCGGAAAAATCAATCTACTGCACGCCCCCGGCGGACCCGGCATTCGGTTTGATTCGCATATTTACAGCTCCTATACCGTCCCCCCAAACTATGATTCAATGATTGGTAAATTGATTAGCTATGGCGAAGATCGCGCCCAAGCGTTCGCGCGGATGCGTAATGCGCTCGATGAAATTGTCATCGACGGGATCAAAACTAATTTACCCTTGCATCAGCGTATCCTGATGGATGCTAATTTCATAAACGGCGGCACCAACATTCATTACTTAGAAACACTCTTAAAAGACTGATGCCATGCAGCAATTAACCATTGAGCATTGCCATCAAAACGAAGTCGAATTGCTCTCTGAGTTACTAGAGTCTCATGGGGCGCTGTCCATCACACTGACAGACCAACATGATGATCCCATTTTAGAGCCGGAGCCAGGGATGGTTCCTTTATGGCCCAATGTAGTATTGAAAGCGTTATTCGAAAAAACCATGAACATCGATAACGTTCTATCCGCTATC
>CANNJG010000028.1 GCA_947504795.1 Legionellaceae bacterium | reverse complement strand
TAGGTTAATCAACACTGCGTGCTTTATCCATAAACACGCCGCATTTGCTCCTTTAAAAGTTTTAAATAAAACTTTAATTCGTTCAATCATCCTTGATTAGACGATATTTAATTCTAAGTTGAGCGTAATGTCAATTGAATTGGAATAATTTTTATAAAATTAATAAAATTCACTGGTACGTGACAAAAATAAACCATGGCAAGATAGACAATCCTTCGCCGTAAAATAGGCCTGAACATTTTTAAGAAATAATTTGGATCAAGATTTTCTGAACAGGTGCGGTTCTTTGAAGGGTGCTGAATGGTTAGTTACACTTATTTGACAGATTAGCGGGTTAATACGCAGGCAGTCATTCTTGAAATACACGTCGGTTGGCCTTTATCATTAAACAGTTCAATAGACCAAACTTGTGTGGAGCGTCCTAAATGGATCGGGCGAGTTATGCCGGTGATAAGACCTTGTTTCGCAGAACGGAGGTGGTTTGCATTAATTTCAAGACCAACACAATAATACTTCGAAAAATCCACAGCCATATTGGCTGCAGTACTCGCAACTGTTTCCGCCAGAACCACCGAAGCACCGCCATGCAAAATACCCAAAGGCTGTTTGGTGCGATCAGAAACAGGCATCGTCGCCGTCATAAAATCATCACCAATCTCGGTAAATTCAATCCCCAAAAACCCCATCATAGTATCTTTGCTACGTTGATTGAGGCTATCCAACGTGACTTTTTGGTGCCAAATATGCATATATTATTCCTTAAAATTGGATCTATTGACCCCAAGCCATCAACTCGGCGAAGCGTCAGACTTGAGTGCATATTGAGAGACGATGAATAGTTACTTAAAATTTATCCCAAACTTCGCTAGGATTCGCCGCTTCTGACGACCCATCACGCAAAGCAAAAATACGCTGATAGGTTTTGATTTCTTTCAATTGTGACTCGCTTAACCCATGTGTGCTATCAAACTTTGCTAAAAATTCATCATAAGGACTAATATAAGCTTTATCGATATCATCTGAGTTCATAGCGTTCCCCTATTAAATTGCTCATGTGATGATTTTAGCTCGTTTCATCGAGATAAGACAATCGAAACCAACACTTTTTAGGCGTTTACTAGGGAACTCCCAACATGAGAGCTATTAAGAGACTCTGTTACACTCGCCATAAGCGCGCTTTCTCTTTTAATGCCGTCTCGTCTAAGGTTAGTAATTGCCGGTCTTTCATCAGTTGCTTCCCAGCGACCCACACATCACTGACTTGATGGCGACTGCTGGCATAAACAATTTGTACCAGCGGATCAAACATAGGTAGTGTTTCAATCTCATCGAAACCAATAGCAATCATATCGGCTGCTTTTCCAGGTTGCAAAGAACCAATTTTTTTGTCTATACCCAAAGCGCGTGCGCCGTTCAAAGTCGCCAATTCGATGGTATCATCCACATTTAAGCTCTCTGGATTTAACGTGGACACTTTAGACAGTAAGGTCGCGGTGCGCATTTCATTAATCATATCTAAATTATTATTACTTGCGACGCTATCTGTTCCCAACGCTACGTTTAAACCGCGTCCTCTTAAAATTTCCACCGGACAAATGCCACTCGCCAATTTCATATTCGATACGGGACAATGCACGATGCTTGGTCGTGTGTCACTTAAAATAGTGAGATCTTCTTCATTCAATTGCACAGAGTGTATGGCTATCAAATCTGGCGATAATAAACCTAATTCGCGCAATCGTTGAATCGGACGCTTTTTGTAATTGGTTAATGAATGTTCGATCTCTGCTTGCGTTTCATGAACATGCATATTAATTTTTAAGTGCAACGCATCCGCCATGACTTTCACTTTGATGAAAGACTCATCGCACACCGTATAAGGTGCATGAGGAGCAATCGTTGGTGTAATCAAAGAATGGCTGCGGTATTGCTCATAAAATACCCTGCCTTTTTCCAGAGATTCATCTGTCGTTTTTGTCCATGGCGTCGGAAAATCAATCACATGAATACTGACAAATCCGCGCACCCCCGCGATATTAGCAGCTTCTGCGATCGCTTCTGGAAAATAGAACATATCATTAAAGCACGTTGTGCCACTTCGAATCATTTCTGCCATCGCAAAAAGGCTTACATCGCGAACAAATTCATGGCTTAACCATTTTTTCTCGGCCGGCCACATATAGTGATTGAGCCAGTCCATTAACGGCAAGTCACACCCTAACCCACGAAAGTAATTCATCCCTACATGCGTATGTGCATTAATAAATCCTGGCATGAGGACGTGGTAGGGATAGTCATCTACCTGAGCCGCATGGTAGGTTTCTTTGGCAGTTTTTGTAGGAAGTATTGCTTGGATAATGCCTTTGTCTATCGCAACCGAATGATCCTCTAAGAGTCGTTGATGTTTTTCACCTGTGGCTACCCATTTGGCATGGACGATGTGTGCTATTTTTTGCATGATTTGATCCCTCAATAATAGTGGTCGGCGCTTTTAAGATCGGTATGGTTGTAGGTTAGGGCTTCGCCCAGCCTACATTATTCACTAGGTGTGGTTAATAAGAGACGCAATTTTTTCATTGCGGATTGTTCCAACTGGCGTATACGTTCTGCAGACACCCCATATTGTTGTGCCAAAGTATGAAGGGTGCTGGTCTTATCATCGCTCAGCCAACGTTGCTTTAAAATATCTTGACTCCGCTCATCCAAAAATGCCAGGGCACTATGTAATCGATCGTAATCATGACCCTCTGTGTTTTGCTGTTCAAATAATAAGGCTGGATTTGAATGCGTATCCTGCAAATATTCTGCTGGGGCAAGCTTATACGAGTGCTCATCGTCATCCCCATCGCGGATATCGTATGATTCATCCATCGCGCTCAAACGCTGTTCCATCAATAACACATCTGCTGGGGTGACATCTAGCTCTTTGGCTATCGCTTCTACCCCTTGGCTATTCAACCATCCGAGACGTTTTTTCATACTGCGTAGATTAAAAAACAACTTGCGTTGGGCTTTGGTTGTCGCCACTTTAACAATACGCCAATTTTGCAAAACAAATTCATGTATTTCAGCTTTGATCCAATGCACCGCAAAGGTCACTAAACGCACACCCATAGCAGGATTGAAGCGCTTAACTGCCTTCATCAAACCCACATTACCTTCCTGAATTAAATCGCTCAACGACAAACCATATCCCATATAGCCTCTCGCCACACGAACAACATAGCGCAAGTGAGCCAATACTAACGAACGCGCCGCCTCTAAATCCCCATTTTCTTGTACACGAGAGGCAAATTGGAATTCTTCTTCTTCGCTTAACAGAGGAATTTGATTCACACGATGGATATAGGCCTCTAAACTGCCTATAGGTACACTCATTGTCGACAAAGATAGTGGAAAACTCATCCTATTTCTCACACAGAGATCGAATATTGGCATTATTATACGGGATCTCCTTGGGATAATTCAACTGATCCATACTGCCGACATAACCAGGACGTTCACAAAACATCGAGATCGAGGCAGTTTTGCCTAGGTCCTAGCTATAAATAACGACGGACGGTGACATTAGCCGCCATCCACCCTAAGATGCACGAGCCGAAGAACACCCCCAAAACAATAGACAAGGGTAACATCGGCAACACAAAATGCATTTGATATTGTTGTGCCCATTGATTAATACCACTACTCAACATGGCCATTAAGCCATCGGCAAAGACGATCGCCAAACACGCTGCGAATAGGCCATACCAAATACCCGAATATAAAAAAGGTCGCATTATGAACCTGTCGGGTGCCCCCAACAATTGCAACACTTGAATTTCATCTTGCCGATGATAAATAATCAGGCGTAACGTATTTCCAATCACCAACATCACGGTGATGGCCAATAAGGCCATCAAACATTGCGTGACCTGAGTCAAAAAAGATAACACCGAGTACAGTCGCTCTGTCCAATCTTTGTCTAATTTGGCTTCATTGACCCCTGGCAGGGTTTTTAAAAGTTGGTGAAATACTTCAATTGCTGCGGGGGTTTCCAAATGCGTATTCGGTGTCACCACAATCACTGCTGGCAATGGATTGTTGGGTAAATACTCCATGATATCTTGCATTCCTTCCTGCTGGCTCAGTAATGCCAATCCATCGGATGCGGTAATAAAAGTCGCATTCGCCACCCCATCCATCGTTCGAATCCGACCTAACAAGCCTTGTTGCTCGTCGCTGGATAGGGTATCAGCTAAATACAGAGAAATATGGCTACTGCTCTGCCAAGACGACCTAAACTTTGAGACATGGTAAGTGGCCATCCAACATAAAGCTGCCAACATGAGCGTCACCGTAATCACTAAAATCGTCATACTGGTTGACCAAGGTTGTTGGCCTAAAAAGCGTAAACTGCGTTGCATGGCGTCTCGATGTGCTATGCGAAGAGGGTGGTCTCGTTTTAACATAGTCGCCCCTGTTTCAACATCACCATACGATGTTTCATCGTCGCAATTAAGGGCAAATCATGGGTTGCCACCAGAATTGTCATACCTAACTGATTTAAATCACTGAATAGCGCCATCACATCGCGTGACATGGCTGGATCCAGATTGCCCGTGGGTTCATCCGCCAGGAGTAAAACAGGTTTGTGGACAATCGCTCGCGCCAATCCCACTCGTTGTTGCTCCCCGCCGGACAATTGCGCAGGTAAAGCGTTTTCCGCAGATCGGAGTCCCACTCGCTCGAGGGCTGCTTGAACACGTTTGGTCATATTATTAAGAGGGATACCTTTGATCACTAAAGGTAACGCTACATTTGCAAATACGCTCCGATCCATCAGTAGTTGCGGGGATTGAAATACTATCCCTAAGTTAGCACGATAAAGCGGCTTTTCGCGACGCTTGATATGACTCAGCGACTTGCCGTGAACAATGATTTCCCCACTCGACGGGAGCTCCATCAATGCTAACAATTTCAGAATGGTTGATTTACCTGCGCCCGAATGCCCCGTCAAAAATACCATTTCTCCTTGGCGCATCGAAAAATCAATTTCGCTCAATACCTCTTGACCCTTCTGATAATGTTTACTGACTTGCTTGAATGTTATCATTAAATATTGCTTCCACGAATTGCCTCGCATCAAACGACTGCAAATCATCTATCCCCTCACCTATTCCAATATATCGAAATGGGAGACCAAATTCATGCGCTAGTGCAAATAAGATACCGCCTTTGGCTGTTCCATCCAACTTAGTCATGGTGATCCCGGTTAAACCAATGGCTTCATGAAATTGCCGCGTTTGATTTAATGCATTTTGTCCAATCCCTGCATCCAATACTAACATCGTTTCATGCGGCGCTGCGGCATCAATTTTTTGCAATACGCGTTTTACTTTCTTCAACTCTGCCATCAAATTATCCTGGGTATGTAACCGTCCGGCAGTATCGGCTATTAACACATCCATACCCCGCGCCGTGGCTGCTTGGAGGGCATCAAAAATAACCGAAGCACTATCCGCACCGGTATGTTGCGCAATCACCGACACATTATTCCGATCTCCCCATGCTTGCAGTTGTTCTACTGCTGCAGCACGAAAGGTATCCCCTGCAGCTAACATTACTTTTTTGCCTTGTTGCTGGAATAATTTTGCTAACTTGCCGATAGTAGTGGTTTTCCCAGCGCCATTCACGCCCACCATTAATATTACAAAAGGAGTTTTTGTTTCTGTATGCAACACTATAGGATGCATGCAAGGAAACAACGCTTCATCTAATCTTGTCTTGAGCATCGTCATCACGACCTGAGGATCTGCCAAGTGTTTTCTCTGTATTTCTACTGTTAGCCCTTGAATAATGCTTTGAGTCATGGCAAAACCCAGGTCTGCCGTCAATAGCAGGTCTTCCAATTCACTGAGCACCGCCGCATCAATTTCCTTTTTTCCCAAAAACAAATGCGCTATACCACTCCCAAATTGTTGACGAGTTTTACTGAGCCCCTGCTTAAAACGTGAAAAAAAATCTACTTTAGGTTGAGCGACCATGTCGAATGTTAGGACATCGGTATCGACCATAACCGCTGGTTCTGATGATTTTTTTTGTTTGCTTTTTAGCCAATTAATCATAATGGTATAACTATACTATTTTGAAGTGATGTGGCATTATACCATCTTATTTTCCAATACAAACCCCGTGAAAAAAACAATTCACTCGACCCAACAAACCGGCGCGGTGCGCATCATCGGCGGTCGCTTCCGCGGCAAAACATTAACCTTTCCAGCAACTGAAGGGTTACGCCCAACCTCGGATCGCATTCGCGAAACCCTTTTCAATTGGCTTATGCATGATATCCAGAACGCACGCTGCCTCGATGCATTTGCTGGAAGTGGCGCTTTGGGTTTCGAAGCGTATTCGCGGGGTGCAGCAGAAGTCGTATTGATCGAATCCATGCCCCAGGTTTTTCGCAACCTTCAACAAATCGCCACGTCTTTTCATACGTCACATTTGCAGGTCATCCACGCATCCGCCATGGATTACCTCCGACAACAACGGAATCAATCTGATTTATATGACGTCGTTTTTATCGACCCCCCTTTCTCAGAACCGCAGATGTTTGAATGCATCCACCTCCTGGAACAGGATAATGTCCTTGTTAATGCAGGGCTACTCTACGTCGAGTCACCACAAGAAATTCATCTAGATCCTGGATTATGGCAACCCTTAAAACTCAAAAAGGCTGGTGCAGTAACCTATGCGTTGTATCAAAAAATTGCTCGGGTCGAAGACGCCCCTTGACAAGTTGATGCGCTCCTGATTCAATCAACATATTGAAAGTATATCTTTGGCGCGCCTTACACCCATGAATATAAAACTACTAACTCTTGTTCTAAGTTTATGCGTAATAGGTTGCATGCCACCCTTATACAAAAAGCCTCCGTATAACGATCCGAGTGACGATGCCACCATTAAACTTGCTGAAGCCGCCAACTCGGTAAGCGATTCGATGATGTCCATGGCAAAAACAGAAAAAATTCTGTCCATCCCCAACAGCGACAATACCCTTACGATTCCAAATGGTTCTGGGTTAGAAACGCATGCATCCGTCGATTGGTCTGGACCTATTGAGGAATTAACGGGAAAAATTGCATCAGCCGCACATTATCGTTTACGCATTTTGGGTCAGGCACCGGCGATCCCAGTGTTAATTTCTGTCAACTTAAAAGACAGTAGTTTAGGGGATATCTTACGTAATATCGATTATCAAGCTGGAAACAAGGCCTCGATTCATGTCTATCCCAAAAACCAAGTAGTAGAATTACGATATGCTAATTTATATTCGTAACGTTATCGGGTCTTTATCCCTCATCCTTGTGGCATGCACGCCCACACCTCAAGCACAAGTTGGCGATACCGCATCGCTTTCGGGGTTACAAGCAATGCAAGCACCGAAACTAGCGAGTACGCATAAAACGCAGGACACCAGCAAAATCCGTGAAATGGCGCTTCGAGAAACAGCTTTAAGCCTAGGCGCGCAATCTGGTCTGGCTTACCGTGCAAAGAGCATTGATGATCAACTGTTACGGCAAACGCGTTATCTCGATACGATTTATGATTTCAATGCGCTCATTCTCGAAAATAATGTGATCCCTCCGGTTCTGTTGGAAGGCAGAAATACCTTAAATTTAGCAGATACACAAACCATTCGTATTTCGGATCGAACCTATAAAGTTTCGAAACAGGCTCATTTCGTCACCACGCCACCCAATTGGCGACAATACCTGTGGTTAGATTATCAAAAACCCGAGTATCCACATATAAGCTTATTACCTACCAATAAAGAAGAGCGCGACATTTGGCGCAACAATGTTGCTAAGGGTTGGCAAAATGGTGTTGAACAAGCCAATACCATTCTTGAAGAAAATATCGCGCGAATTAAAGAAGATTTTTCGGGTATGATTTTGTACCGTAAATTACTAGCCATGAATATGGTTTCACCCCCTTATGTTTCCCATACGGATCTGGGCGTCACCGGTGATGGGCATGAGATACATATTGACGATAAAGTATTACGTATTACTGCTTTACCGCAGCTGAATATTAATAGTAATGAATGGAAAGCAGCGTTGCAAAAAGACGAGGAAGCACTTGAACAATTTAATAATTTAGAAAAAAGAATTGAAAGTGCCAAGATCAAAATCAATCCGCAAAATTGGCGCCCTATTATTACTCCTTTAAATTAATTACTGTTTATAAATCGGAAAGCGCCAAACACGTGACGCATCAGGGGACACTGGGCGCCCTGCCCTGATAGCGCACAAAACTTCGAGTTTATCACGTAAAATCGGTATACAAGGGATCTAGAATATGAATAATTATACAATGCCCGATGAACCTACGCGGTTCACATCCGTATTTATGGATAAGATGTTAGAGCATGCACAAAAGCTCAATGCGTCAGATATCACCATTCAAACAGGGTCTGCTATTTTTATTGAGGTTTACGGGCGTTTAACCAAAATCACCCACCGATCCTTATCCAATACCGAGGTCGGCGATCTCATTAACAGTATCTATGGTCCCAATGCTACAACACAATTATTATCAGGAAAAGACATTGACACTCATTACGAGTTTAGACCGAATCGCGGCATACGCTTTAGGTATCGTGTGAATGCCACTGCTTGTTTAGTCGATGGTCATGATGGGATACAGATCACTCTGCGTACGATTCCCACGACCCCTCCCAAATTGGAAACCATGGCGTTACCTGACAATATTATTAAAGCCCTGGCACCTCAGGAAGGAATTGTATTTATCACCGGTGCAACCGGCTCAGGAAAATCGACCTTATTAGCTTCAGTGATTCGTAGCTTAATTGAATTGGAAGACTCCAACCGAAAAGTACTGACCTATGAAGCACCGATCGAGTTTGTCTATGATGAAATTCAAACGATCTCTTCTTTGGTCAGTCAGTCTGAAATTCCCCGGCATTTACCTTCATTTGCGGAAGGGGTTCGCAACGCATTACGGCGTAAACCAAGACTCATTATGGTAGGCGAGTGTCGCGATGCTGCAACCATTTCAGCTGCTTTAGAAGCAGCTTTGACCGGGCATCCCGTTTATACTACCTTACATACCTCTGGGGTTGCAGAAACCATGCGCCGCTTAGTCACCTCGTATTCAGGAGAAGAACGCATGGGAAGAACCATTGATATTTTAGAAACCATTCGCTTAGTGATTTGGCAAAAATTAGTCCCTACTGTCGACGGCAAACGTGTGGCTTTGCGCGAATATCTGGTTTTTGATGAAGAAGCACGGGATATATTGCTCGAAAGTGACCCTAACGAAATCACGACGACTACGCGCAAATTAGTTCGCCAACGCGGCCAACTGATGACTCACGATGCTAAAAATAAATTTGATCAGGGCATTATTTCCGAGAAAACTTATAAACTCATGATTGCTGGCACAGAAGAAGACCTAATCTAGTCCTTGATGGGGAGCAGGACGCTATCCTCCTACTCCCCCTCTGCGTCGAGCTTACCACCTTTACCTTTACCGCCCTTCAAACCTTCCACTGCCTTCTGACCCACTTGTTTCGAAAGATTTGTGGCAGTTTTTCCAACTACTTCGCCACCTTCTTTAATTTTCTCCTTAGTAGCATCAACCCATCCCGCCGTTTCTTTTCCGTAGCTTTCGGATTGTCCACCCATCCATCGTGAGATGTTATCGGGTAACAAATAAATCAATTGAAATGACTTTTCTACGACGGTTAAATAAATAGTGGTATAGGCAAGTAAAGAGAAAAATCCTGCGAACATAGACGCATAACTGATATAAGGCGTAGATGCCTGGGACGGTGACGTCGCTCCGTTTTGAACATTCGGATCTATATTATTACCCGGCATTAAAAATTGCATCACATGCGAGAATCCACTATTCACGATATAGACCGCTACATAACATAAAGCGATAGCAGCAACGTACCCAATAACCATCAACGCGGGTCGTAAGAATACATTAATCAAGATGGTTAAGGCCTGCTCCGCCTTACCCAAGGCATCATGTCCTTCCGGATGCGTAATCCCCAACGCAATAATAGGCCCCGCTACCATCGCTTCTATAACCGCCATAAGCCAAGCGATTGACCCAAAGGTAAAGATCATGTATGGCAAAAAAGGCACATAGTAGGCATCAATAAACCCAACTGTGAACATCACAGATAAAAAAGCGCCTAAAAAAGGAAGAATGATCATAAGTATAATTCCTCCCCCGAAGCTAAACAGAGCCGAAATAGCAATCAGTTGAAAATACGTCTCAATGGTGTAGTTAATGAATGAAGTCCCCATATACGCCATCGCAATAATGGGATGCGCTTGAGAGGTATTAAGCATTTGCACACCGTCGCTTAATATAGACATCATAACCGTCAACGGCGCAATCAGTAATAGCTGGATCACCATATTGAATATGTTGGTAATAAACGTAATAAATAAAGAAAAAAAGTTTGATATAAGCGAGTTCCAGAGTAATTTGCCTAAAGGTCCCCCAACACAGGCGCCGAATATTTTGAATCCACAGCCAAAGCTCATTGAAGGGATGGTCATAATCGTTGAACCCGGTGACATATTGAGGTTAAACTTAAAAGTAGGCGTCGTTAATCCAGGCTGCCCCGGTAAGTGAATCATTGATGCGTTCGTCACATAGCCATAAACGGATGCTGAAGCCGTCGAAGTAATGGCAAAATGCTGACTAGCACCGACATTCGGGGTTAGACTGGAGTCAATATTTTTTGCAGTAATTAGATTAATAAGGTTGGTTATATTTGTTTCATTTTTATTAAATAAATCATACAGTATTGCATAGGTGCCGCTTCCTGGGTTAGTGAAAGGGTCCGTCAAATTACTCGTGGTAACAGCAAAGTCAGGTGTGGCGTCTAATCCTGAATCATTGTCTACACTCCCTGCATTTGCAGCAGCGGCACCATTCAAGTTTGCCAAATCAAAAAAATACGTTCCTGCCATAATCCACCCAGAGGACTCAGCACCTGAAATAAAATCATGGTAACTGTTAGTATTCGTCGAATTGCTCGCCTGGGATTGTAAATTTAAAGCCGGTGCCATAATAGCGTTATAATCTGTTAACGCATTCATAAACTCTAATCCTGTGAAAATCATCGTCTGATTAGTCGAACCAGAAGCAGTATCCCAATTCGTACAATCATTCGAGGGGCTATCACAGGCAGCTTGCGTTGTGGTTGATATCGGAATTCCAAATTGATTCTGCGCGACAGTCGTATAGCGATCCTCAACATTGCCCGTATTATTCGTGTTTAACTGAGGATCGTTATTAATCATCGCTATCGCAGTAGGGCTTAAATCCATAAACATTTGCTGAATGGCTATCGCTCGAGATTGATTTAAAGTTTGAATATCTTCAGCAGATACAGACGCTAAACTTGTCGACACACTGAGCATATTCCATTTAATTATGCCGCACACGCCGTTCAATGAGTCATACATACCTGAGGTGTTAAAATTAGGCATATTTACAAAATTATTGCCTTTATTATTCGCTGCAGCAGCATCAACTGTACTAAAAAAGTCTGGAACAGATTTGCTACAAAATTCCTTCATGGTTCCTGTGGCCTTACTATCAAGGCAGGGTCCAGAACCTGAGTTTTTATCTGATAAGTACTGTGTGCGAACATTTTCCAATGCCGTTTGTAATCCACGCATACAAACTTGGCCCATTAGAATTCTTGACTCTCCGGTCGCGATAGTTTGTATTGCACTATTGTTAGAGGTCGTTGGATTAGGATTGGATTGAGCCCCAACAATTACGCCGCCGAGAGTCAGATAACTGAGTGCCGCATCCCACACCTTATCTGCTGCACCGACCCCTTGAACCACCAGCCACATGATGAATATTTGCATGAGACAGTAGCCCGAAGATTTCGGAATCAGCAAGGCCAATCCAATCGTCGAACGCACAGGGATCCATATTGAAGACCATTTTTGGCCCAAAAATTGACCTTCATGCGAAGTGTTCATCGTTCCGACAATTAGGGTATAGGTGACAACTATGCCCCCAAGCGCCAGGACTGCGGCGTTAAATACCCCAAACATTTTTCCCATCAATTGACTGCCGTTGCCATGCAGAACGCCGTCAACCACACCAAACATATTCCCTAAAAACACGACGGAGTAATCCGACGACGGAGGCGTCAACGATAGTGAGCTATCGGCAAATACCAAAAAAGGGAAAAACAAACCTAACATTGCGAGTAGTATTTTCATCGATCACCGCCTATAGTGGTTTGAAACCATTCTCTAAGACCGCAGCCCAATCTTCGCCGACGGATTTGAAAGTGCCAAAAATGATAACGAAAGGCTAATACCGCTGCTACGATCATCTCAATCATTGACATTAAAACGGCTTTCAAAGAACCATACGCTATTTGATAACCCATGTAACAAAGTAACCCAAAGGCCATAAAACCCAAAATATAACTCAAGCGTAATAAACCAGACGCACGATCCTGTAATTCTTTTTCACTCAAGTTTAATTGGGCAACAACCCCATCAAATGAAGCAGTTTTGCGTTTTATTGTCAATTTTTTTGGGATGAGGACTCGCTCAAATACGCCTAAAAAATACTGTGTAATCGCTTTGGATCTGTCCCAATCTGCCCAGGCACGAAAATTAAAAAACCGCATAATAAAACTTTGTGTTCGCAAACGCGTATTTTTTTTACTTGCGGTTGATTGGGCTTTTGCTGTGGATTTTTCTGTTTCCGATTCGGAGCCTGAATTATTTTCCATAATTTTGCCTTTGCCCAGTAGACATTTGTTTTAATTATAATAGTATATGATAAGGTTATGTAAATACAAATGGAAAAATATCGATGCCTGATCTCAGCCACAAAGCGGCGGCAGAATATTGGTTTGGTTATCCTGACCCCATGATATATCGTGTGGTGACTTTCTTGGAAAGTGTTGAAGATTGGACGCTGGACGGTAACCTCGAGCTCGAAGAGGCGATTGCACATTTAGGTAAAGAGCTCGATGAAATTGACCCCCTTGATTTGACCAAATTAGGGCATGAAGAAACATTCATTAATTTAGCAGCAAATATTAAATCAAGTCGCGGATTACGTTTGTTACAAGCCATCGATATGATCCATCCAGGCAGTGCATCCAAAGTGTTAGTGTATGCAGAGGAAACCAGTATGTCGGGAAGTGATCCTGCTGGCTTTTTCTTGAAAAGAAATATTATCTTTGAACGACTGCGTCTTCTTTCCCGTGCTTTTTCCGAAGCACGACTCAATTTAATCCATCAAGCAATCGAGGGAGAAGAATGAAACAACACAAACTTGCTACAGGGCTATTGCTCCTATCTCTTATCAGTGGTGTCGCCTATGCCGATGATACCTACACTGCTGACCCGAGTACCCCTCCGCCGGCAGACGACAATTCGCAGCTCCAACAATATCTCAAAGCGTTGGGAGATTATTTAGGCTATGATCTTAGCCAAGATGTCGCGCCGTATGCCTATATGCTGGACCCAACCTACAGTATTGCAACAGCCGGATTACAAATTTTAGATGCTTTTTTTGGCGCCATTCCTGTCAATTCGAGTTATACACCCTTTACCAGCAACAACACTTATCAGGCGTTTAATGATCGTTCCAATATTTTATTCACGAATTATAATACACCGAATAGTGGGGATGTCTCGGTGATTTCTGGGCTTGACGAACCGACCAGCCAATCGGCTTATCAAAACGACCCGGTGACACAAGCCATATTCAACATCGTAGGCACGCCGAGTGCCAGCGTCTGTTCTAGTGATCCCGTTTCAGGGGGTATACAGTGCCTAAATCAAAATGAAGTCATGCAAAAAGTTATAGAAGACATTGCTGATAGCAACGGCAATCCGCCGGGAGAAACACTTTATTTTAATTCTGATAATATATCGAAATACATCAGTCAGTTAAATGTCAACACACTCATAGCGCCTCTAATGTACACAAACACACCTAAAGCATCTAACTCGAGCACTGGGTTGCCCGGGGGCAATCAGCTTCAGCAGGCCGCAACGTTTATACGCTATGCTACAGCAGCTGTTATCCCAAGCACAACGATGTCTGATGACGACTACAACTCCTTATGGTCTCAAGCCACACAAAGCACCGATGGCAAAACGACAGGTGAAATCAACAATATTAACGCATCCCAGAACCAACTTGCTAATTATCTGGTAAGCCAACGCGTCTATGCTGCTCAAAGTTCAGTAGCCATTAGCAATCTCTACGGCATTCTTGCTAAGCGCATGCCTCAAGACGTTCCCAGCACATCAGCAGATGGAAAAAGTTCATCGACGACTACCAGCCAAGCATTTAGTGAATTTCAATCGGCTACTTGGCGCCTGTATAATCCTGGTGAATCCTCTTCAAATAATCAATGGGTCAGCCTCATTAACCAATCTTCCGCGGCCACTGTGCAAAAAGAGACAGCGATTTTACTATCTGAAATTAATTATCAGCTGTATTTGAATCGACAAATGGAAGAGCGTATTTTACTCACTAATTCATTACAATTAATACAATCGCTCACGAGTAACCAACCCAATGTAACACCCCTCAATGATGCTAACAACGATGCGACTCCGTTAACGGAAACGAGCGGCTAAATCCTAACCTATTTTTCTAAGATACTTTGACCGAGCGTCTCAAGACATCATCTATACGCGCGATGACATCATCTGTTAAGATTAATTTCATAGTATTCGGGCCATGAGCGTGTGTCCCCCATACGTTGGTCTCAGGTGTTTTATTTAAAATACCTACCACAGCCTCAGGATAGCGATCGATACATAAATGTGTGGAAAGGTAAGGACCAGACACCTGTGCGCTGGTCACTGCATGAAGCGCAATCACTGGAGTACCCACGGCAACACCCATATGCGAAGGTCCCGTATCTGGGCACAGCACCGCATCAGCCAACTGAATGGTCGCTAATAATTGTTTGGGCTTGGTGCGTCCAATCAAATTCGTTACAGGAAGTGCCGCTGCAATCTCATGCCCTAATGCTTGATCATACACACTCGGTCCGCCTGTTAAGACAATGTGTGCTTGCCAACGTTCGATCGCATACTGTAAGACGGTAATGTATCGATCAACTAACCAGGAGCGTTCAGGCTTAGAGGCCGCAGGATTCACGACGAGAATAGGGCGAGTGGTCACCGGCAGATGGTCTCGTGCCCAAGCATAGTCTTCAGGGGCTATCACTAGATCCCAACGAATATCATAATCAGTAATGCCCAATACTTCTGCGAATCGTAAAAACCCGTCTAGCGTGTGATCCTGTCCCGGTTGAATCGTTTCTTTAATAAACCAAGCATGACCATCTTTAGCCCGAAGTTTGTCATAACCAATACGGCGTTTTGCCTGAATAAACGCATACAGCATATTGGCTCTAAAACTCGATTGAACGGCCAGTAACACATCGAATTTACGTCCCTTTAACCGTTTTTTAAAGCGCCAATAATCCGCCAAATGATTAGGTTTATCGATTACAATAAATTCCACATTATCCATGCCTTCAACCAGATCATAGGCCGGCCTTGAGATAATCCAAGTTAATTGCAGATTGGGATAGGCTTGTTGCAAGGTTCTGATAAGCGGAACGGTCATCAAGACATCGCCTAACGCTGATAACCGAACAATACAAATGGATTTAGGCGGGGAATTTAGCATCTTGCAGAATAAATTCGGTACCACAATAGGGACATTTTTCTCGTCCTGTCTTTTCAATGGGTAAATATATTTTAGGATGAGCATTCCATAAACTCATGTCTTCTGTTGGGCAGCTCAAAGGCAATTCATCAGTACGCACTTGATGAGTTTTTTCTGAGCAAGGCTTGTGTTGTTTGTTATCTTTCATCATCCATCACAGCAGGTCTAGAACAATCTATATTATTGCGCAATTCGATGCACTAACGCAATCATTTCTCTCTCGTTATTCAAATCTTCTGCCTCAAAATGATCGCCATCCGGCCAGTGGCGTAACCAAGTTAATTGCCGCTTCGCCAATTGCCGAGTTGCTGCAATCCCTTGCTCAATGAGACTATCATACGCACAGTGGGTTTCTAAATAGTGCCACACTTGTCGATAACCCACACAG